>CALGEE010000390.1 GCA_937881525.1 uncultured Sphingomonadales bacterium
GAACACCTCGCTGCGTTTGCCCGAAGGCGCAGAAGCACGGTTAAGTTTTGAACAATTGCTGTCGCAGCAAACCGGGCTCACCAAAAACGCCTTTGACGAGCGGCTGGAGGACGGAGGCGACCCCCGTGTGCTGCGGAGCGAGCTGGTGAGTGCGCCGCTGCAGTGCGAGCCAGGGTCGTGCCATAGCTACCAAAATATCGCTTTTGATACCGCCAGCGAAATTTTGGCACAGGCGGCACAGCGATCCTACCCGAATGCGGTCAGCGAACGTCTCTTTTTACCGCTAGGTATGAAAAGCGCCAATTACGGCATGTCCGGGTTGACCGGCGCAAAAGATTGGGCCCGCCCGCACAATGGCCGAACGGTCCGCCCATTGAACGACAGCTATTGGCGCGTGCCAGCGGCCGCAGGCGCGGAGAGCAATATCGTCGATTTCTCGCGCTGGCTTCAGGCGGCAATGGGCGAACGTCCGGATGTCTTGCCTGAATCGGTGTTGCGTATTGCCCAATCGCCGCGCGTAAACACCGCGCCAATCTATGGGGGCGCATTGCGACAGGCGAATTCAAAAGCCAAATATGGCCTTGGCTGGCGCAGTTTCGATTATGATGGGCACCGGTTGATCGGTCACTCAGGCGCCGTTGATGGCTATCGCGCGACATTGATCTTTGATCCCACTATCCGCACGGGCGTCGTCGCGATGTGGAACAGCAATTGGGGCACACCGTTCCGTATTCCGTTTGCGGTGCTCGACAGTTATAATCAACGCACGGATTCCCGCTGGTTGGAACTGGACACAAAAACGCAGTGACTGGCCGGAGCCCGCGGCAGCATTAGAAAGGCTAAGGGATATGCAATACACACTCATCACCGCAAACCGCAATTATTCAAGCTGGAGCTTGCGGCCTTGGGTGCTGATGACAATGCTTGGCATTCCGTTCGAGGACCGCGTTGAGCCCTTTGCCGCCTCAAACAATTATCAAGCGTTTAGGGCCTTTTCGCCGACTGGGCAAGTGCCGGCGCTGTTGGATGGCCAGCGCACTGTGTGGGATTCCCTCGGTATCACATTATATCTGGCCGACCGGCATGAAGGCGTGTGGCCAACTGAACCGGCGGCGCGGGCTTGGGCGCAGTGCGCTGTCACCGAAATGCATGGCGGCTTTTCAGCGTTGCGTAACGACTGCACGATGAATGTCGGTGTCAGGGTTAAACCAAAGCCGATGTCTGCCGCGTTGAAGCGCGATGTCGCGCGCCTCGCCGAATTATGGGCGCAAGGTCTGGATAGCTTTGGTGGCCCATTTCTGGCAGGGCGGCAGTTTACGGCAGTGGACGCGTTTTTCGCGCCCGTTGCGTTTCGCGTGCGCACTTATGGCCTTGATGTCGGACATGCTGGGCGGGAATGGGTGCACCATATGCTTGGGCTCTCGGCGATGCTCGCGTGGGAGAAAGATGCATTGATGGAAAGCTGGCGCGAAGTTGGCCATGAGGCAGAGCTGCGCACATGTGGCGAAGTGACTGCCGATTATCGTCGGGCGTAACAAACGGCAGCCATAAAAAGGCCGCCCAAATGGGCGACCCTTGTTCGGCTTTGACAGCGACTTACACTTTCTTACACTTTGTCGCCAATAATGCCCTTCAGCTTGCCCATGAAGCCCTGACTTTCGCCCTTGCGTTCTTGCGCGATACCTTTGCCTTGGAGCCGTTGGTTATCCGAAGCTTTACCTGCGGCCTGTTTGACATTGCCTGCGATTTCATTGCCAAGGCCTTTTGCCTTATCTTTCAATTCGTCCATAAAACGCTTCCTTTCTGCGTAATTCGGCCTCGCGGGGACTGCGGGCCGATACCAGGATGAAACGAGAGCAGGGGCGCTTTGGTTCCGCTGTGTGGCACCGTTAGACGGCGGAAAGCAACGCTTTGGCAAAATCTGTACCTTGGTCCGGGGCGAACCGCAGGAATAATGACGGTTCAATAAGTTCCAGTTCCATAAGGCGGAATATGCCATCACTATCCCGCAGGATATCGACGCGCGCATAAGCCAATGTTCCGGTCTTGGTAATCGCGGCGGTGACGGCAAAGGAACGCTGTGCCAGCGCCAATGCTGGATCAGGCGCTGCGGCAGCCTCCTCCCTGCCACCATATTGCTCCTGCACGCGAAAGTCGCCTTTTGCCGGGCGCTTGATGATCGCATGGTTGAACACGCCACCGAAGTAGAACAGCGAATATTCCCCCTCTTCGGCAATATTGGGTAGATAGGGTTGGATCATCATCCGCTGGCCAGCAACTGAATCCGGCACGGGATCGCCGCGCTCCAATCGGAAAGTTCCGTCCGCTCCGCCCGATATGGCTGGCTTGACGACTAATGTTTCGACATTGAAGGTTTTCCGAGCGTCTTCAAGTGCGACCCTGTCGAGTAGGGCGCTCCATATTGTGGGCACCGAAGGAATACCGGCGGCGTCCAATTCCGCCAGATACGCCTTGTCGCTGTTCCATCTTAATATGCTGACAGGGTTGCAGGCCCGCACATTTTCGGCCTCCAGTCGGTCCAGCAGACCAAACCAGCGCGGGCAATCCCGCGGATAGCCCCAGGCCAGCAAGGGTGTGACAAGGTCGAAGGCGCTAAAGTCATCCGCCTTGGTCCAATCGATGAAAATAGCGCTGTCGCCTAACAAACGCGTGTAATCGGCCCTTATATGCGACCAATCTTCTTCATACTCAGGCGTGGGGCATAGGATACCGATCCGATGACCGCTCATTCGCCCGCCATCCTCAATATCTCTTTCCACTCGGCTGCGCGAACTGGCGCGACCGACAGCCGCGACTGCCGAAGCATTTCCATGTCTGCGAGATCGGGGTTCGCTTTAATCGCTTTCAACGTCACGGGTTGCTTTAATTTGCGCGAAGGCCGGACCTTAACCGCAACAAAGCGCGCCTTTTCATCGCTGGGGTCAATGAAATGCTCTTGGCTGATCGTGATGATGGCAACAATCTCAAGCCCGATATTGCTGTGATAGAAAAAGGCTTCATCGCCGACCTTCATCGTGCGTAAGTTATTGGCAGCGCTGTAATTGCGCACGCCGTCCCATGTGCCTTCGCCCTCAGCCACCAGATCGTCATAGCTGTAAACGTCCGGTTCCGACTTCATCAGCCAAAATTGTTTTGCCACCTGTCACTCCTTTTCGCTGGCAAGCCTTTAAGGCAGGCAGTAATGTGCTGTCTATGACACAAATGCCCGTGATTTCGCTCAGCAGCGGCGATGCCGATGCCCTTGGCCAACAGCTTGGGAGCTCCTTTCAGGCCTATGGCTTTGCAACCATTGTAGATCATGGTCTTGATCCAGCCCTTGTTGCCAAGGCGTGGGCGCTAACGAAGAAGCTGTTCGAACAATCCGAGTCGCAAAAAATGTCTGGGTTTGACACCGCACTTGCCGGGCAGCGGGGATATACCCGGTTCAAGACCGAGATTGCCAAAGGCGCCGACTTTCATGACCTGAAGGAATTCTGGCATGTCGGACGCGATGTATCGCCCGATAGTCCGCTTGCAGGTTCGATGCTGCCTAATATCTGGCCAGACGTTCCCGAATTTAAAGAGACGTTCCAATTGCTGTTTGCCGAGATGGATAAGGTTGGCGCGCGGATATTGTCATCGATTGCGCGCTATCTTGATTTGCCCGCAAGCTGGTTTGACCCCGCGATTGAGGATGGGAACTCCATTTTACGCTTGTTGCATTATCCGCCCATCGCTGGGGATGCGGAGGGCTGCATTCGGGCAGGCGCGCATCAGGACATAAACCTCATCACGCTGCTGCTGGGGGCTGAGGAAGCGGGGCTGCAGATATTACGCCCCGATGGGAGCTGGATGGACGTTTCCCCGCCGCAGGGGGGCTTGGCGGTCAATGTAGGCGACATGTTGCAGCGCCTGACGAACAATATGCTGCCATCGACAACGCATCGTGTGGTGAACCCGACTGGCGAACGATCACGGTTTAGCCGCTACTCCATGCCCTTCTTCTTACATTTGCGGTCCGACTTTCCCATTGCGACGTTGCCGCAGTGTGTGAATGCGGAAAACCCCAATCTTTACCCCGACCCAATTCTCGCTGATGACTATCTACGCGAGCGGTTGATCGAGATCGGCTTGTTAAAGGCATAAAAAAGTAGGGCTGGAGGTGCTAGCCCCATTTTAGGGTTTTGGGGTTATGGCGCGAATCCCGTCTCAAATGGTGGGTCGGGCGAGACTCACCCGCACGGAATAGCAGAAAACAGCCATTATTGGCCGAGTGCGGAACCTTCCGCCGGCATGTTCATTACACCAAGCTATGAAATCCCTAGCCGCCTGATTGACTAAAAACCCCAGAAAACCGTGCATTTACGACAGAAGTGCATTTTTTTGTAATAAAATTGCAAATGGCGGTTGACCGAATCCCGAAGTCACTTTAGAGGCCCTCTCATTGGACGGGAAGCAAGCTTTTCTGCGGTTCAGTCGCTAACAATCAGGTCACCTACTCCTCTGGTAGTAATATCAGGGTACCTTAGGTGTCCGTTTTTTTGTCGGTGGTAACTGGGTGAAACTGGTTAGGCTCTTTGACATTGTGATATTTAGATGAAGGGACATGTGGGCGACGGCGCCAGGTCCGGGGGTTTTTAGGCCCCGGCTGCTTGGTTAAAAATTAGCTGTTCGCACATAATGTCCTATACACCATGTATAGTAATTTGTGCAGGAACAACGCCTGAAAGTTCGAGCCTGGTTGGTTAGCGGATTTATCCGTGCCAGTCTGGTTTTTGAATCAAACTTGAGAGTTTGATCCTGGCTCAGAACGAACGCTGGCGGCATGCTTAACACATGCAAGTCGAACGAGACCTTCGGGTCTAGTGGCGCACGGGTGCGTAACGCGTGGGAATCTGCCCTTAGGTACGGAATAACTCAGAGAAATTTGTGCTAATACCGTATGATGTCGAAAGACCAAAGATTTATCGCCTAAGGATGAGCCCGCGTAAGATTAGCTTGTTGGTGAGGTAAAAGCTCACCAAGGCGACGATCTTTAGCTGGTCTGAGAGGATGATCAGCCACACTGGGACTGAGACACGGCCCAGACT
>CALGEE010000391.1 GCA_937881525.1 uncultured Sphingomonadales bacterium
GGACATCAACAATGCCGACGCATTTCGGTTTGACGCGTTGCGCGCTTACCGGCTGCCGCAGACCCAAAATTATCCCAAACCTTTCGGGAAAAGCTGGAGCATGTGGGGTGGGAAGGTTGGTTTGCAATACAAGCCCAATTCCGATCTGCTCGTCTACACCCATATTGCACGAGGGGCCAAGGCCGGCCAATTCACTGACTCACCTGACGCGATCGGCAATGGTGGATTCTTCACGCCAGCCGAACCCGAAACAGTGATTTCCTATGAGCTTGGGTTTAAATCCGAGTTGATGGACCGTATGCTGATTACGAACCTCGCGTTGTTCTACAACGATTACAAGGATCAGCAGCAACAGATCAGCTACACTGATGGATCTGGCAATGTCGTATCAACGGTGGTCAACGTTGCAAGCTCCGAAACTTACGGCGCAGAGCTAGACATGCAGTTGTCTCCCGGCGGCGGCTGGCAAATGGATGCTTCCGTCGCTTGGCTCAACAGCAAAACTAAAGCCGACAGTCTTGCAGCCTTGACTGGCGGCTCATTGGCTGTCCCGATCGGCCGTTCACTGACTAACGCCCCGAAATGGACACTGGGCGGGGGCATTCGTAAGGAATGGGAGTTTGCCAACGGTAGCAATTTGTCGGCTGGGATTGATGGCCATTACACCAGTAGCCGCAATTTCGACCTGCTCGAAAGAGCGGTTGACCCAGTCTATGTAACCGACCCAAGCTACTTTCTGCTAAATGCCACGGCCTCATTCGAATTTGGCGAAAACCAGCGCTATCGGTTCTCAGTGTGGGGTAAGAATCTAACCAACGATCTCTATTTCCAGAACCTTCAGGAGTTTGCGATCGGAACCAGTATCGGCTTCGTGGGCGACCCGCGAACCTATGGTGTCACTCTGGGGGTTTCGTTCTAAGAGGGACGAAAAAGGCGATCAGGGTGCGCCGATGGCGGCCCTGATCCCCGCGGACCATTCTAAGGCCTCATTTATAGAGGCCTGCCGGATGGCCAGACGTTCGCCAAATTCGGGGTGGGTGAAGACGAGATCCCGGCCCTGCTTAATCGCCTCTGTGACGATCCTGCCCGCCATGTCTGGATCCATGCCTGATTGCGCCATCTCGGTCGCGAATGCATCGGCCCCGGGGCGGGCATAAGTCCCGCCGAACCGTTCGGGCCGGTTGCGCGCGGAAAAAGGCAAGGCAGACCGCACCAGTCCTGGGCAAACCACAGTTGTACCTATCCCCGTCCCGCGCAGGTCATGGCGCAAGCCTTCCGATAGCATTACGACGGCTGCCTTGCTGGCGCAGTAGGGCGCGTGATGCAGGTCCTCTTCACCCGCGAAGGCATCAATCGACGCGATATTGACGATATGGCCGCCGCGTGGCGAGCGCCGCATTGCAGGCACCAGTGCTCTGAGGCAGTTGAACACTCCGATCACATTGACTGCAAAGACCCACTCGAAATCGCGAAGCGGCACCTCGTCCAGCGGCGCCCCGACGTAGCCCACACCTGCGTTGTTGATACACAAGGTTATCGGACCGAGGCGTGCCGTTAAATCCATCGTGGCGGCGTTTACTGCCTCGGCATCGGAAATGTCGATCGTGCGGGTTTCGCATGGCACACCCAGTTCGTCAAACTCGGCTTTGCGCTCAGCAAGCAACGAAGAATTGATATCCACCAAGGCCAGCGAGGCTCCTTCCGCGGCTAACGCTCTTGCAATCCCGGCACCCAGGCCGCCGCCCGCTCCGGTGATGAACGCAACACGGTTGGCTATATCAGTCATGGTTTTCGTCTCCGCCTTTCTATCCTGACCGGCTCAGAAAATCCTTGCGGCCGCCATCGACGGTCAGCACCTGGGCTGTAATGAAAGAGGCGTCTGGACCAGCAAGAAAGCTTACCACTCCGGCAATGTCCTCGGGTTGGCCATTGCGCTGCAGCAAGGTGGTGGCAGCGGGATTGTCGACCGTAGCGCGGAATTGCGGGTCGGCATGCGTTGCGTCGTTGAGGTCAGTTATAATCATTCCGGGACTGACGGCATTGACCGTGACCCCGAACTCGCCGAGCTCGGCCGCCAGTCGCTTGGTGAGCATGTTGAGCGCCGCTTTGGTCATAGCATATCCGGCAACACCGTTAATCGCGGTGCCTAGCGAGCCTATCGAGCTGATGTTGATGATGCGGCCGCGCCGCTGGGCGATCATGTGCGGTGCGACAAGCTGTGCTGCCGCCAGTGGGCCATGGAGATTGACTTTCATCAATGCGTCGAGTTGTTCGTCGCTGGTTGTCAAGGCTGTGCCGAGCGCTGCCATACCGGCATTGTTGACGAGTATGTCGCAGCTACCGAAGAGATCGACACATTGTCCTATCGCCAGTTCGATGCTCTGCCTGTCGGCCATGTTGAGCCTGATGGGAAGCGCATCTCCTCCGTTCACCACGATGTGATCTACCACCGATGTCGCAGCGGCCTCGTTTGAATGGTAGCAAACAGCGATGCGAGCGCCATCTCTTGCCAGCCGCAAGGCAATGGCGGCGCCGATCCCGCGCGATCCGCCTGTAACAAGCGCTGACTGGCCTTGGAGGGGGTGCACTTCAGCCTCCCATCAGTTCGATCGTGAAGCCGTGACTGTCGCTGATATAGGTTGCGCGCATGCCCTGGTTTGGGCCTGCTGCGATTACCGGCAGACTTGGTCCAGCCGGTTCGAAGCCATAAACCGACGCGCGTTGGACGAGGTCAGCGACATTGGAGACCTTGAGCGCGAGATGAGCAGCGCCGACATCGCACGGTCTCCCACCCGTGAGGGTCGCGGACGGCGGGGACGAATATTGGAGGAGCTCCATCGTCAGCCCAGGCGCGGATACATAGACCAGTTCTACATCCGCACCGATCACGCCAGTCACCTCTTCGATCGAGGTCGCAGGCGGGCGCCGGGGTTCAGTGACTTCAAAACCAAGGCAATCATGCATGAACGCGGCCATCGCTCGCACATCAGCAACGGTGAAACCGATATGTAGGGGTTCAATAACCATTTGTGTCAGCTAGCCAAGGTCAGCCGAGCTGCTGCGACAATCTTGTCCGGGTCGGGCAACAGAGCGCGTTCCAGCGCAGGTGCATAGGGCATTGGAATGTTGGGAGAAGTCACCCGTTTGATCGAGGCCTTTAGCGACGAAAACGCCTCATCCCCCACAACCGCAGCGATGTGGCTGGCAGCGCTGCAACGGTCGCGTGCTTCATCGACAACCACCAGACGTCCGGTCTTCCGTACCGAAGCGACTATCGTGTCGGTATCAAGCGGCACCAGGGTGCGCGGATCGATCAGTTCGACCGAAATGCCGTCTTCGGTAAGCGCCTTCGCAGCCCTAATGGCATGATGAACGCAAGAGCCGATTGCGACGATCGTTATGTCGGAACCTTCCTGCATGACCGAGGCCTTGCCATAAGGAACCAGGAAATCAGGATCTTCGGAAACCTCGCCTGAGGTCGCTCCGCGCACGCGTGGAAGCAGGAAAATCGTCGGGTTAAAACCGCGCAGCGCCGATTTCATAAGCCCCTTGGCGTCGGCAGGCGTTGCTGGCACGGCAATATTGATTCCCCCCAGGTTCATGAACATCGGATAGGGGGTGTCGGAGTGCTGCGCTCCGGTCGACGTCCCGGCGCCGATCGCTGCAACGAAGGTTACTGGCAACCGCGCTTGCCCACCGGTCATCAGGCGCAACTTTGCTGCCTGGTTGGCAATGCCATCGAACCCGGTCAGCGCGAAATTGGAGAACATGAGGTGACAGATGGCAGGCGTACCCGCCATTGCGGCCCCGACAGCCATACCGGTCATGGCCGATTCAGAGATCGGCGTATTGCGGATGCGGTTGCTTCCAAATTTGGCGTGCAACCCGCGCGTGTCCCCAAACATGCTGACTTCAACGTCTTCGCCAAACAGGACGATCCGTTCGTTCCGTTCCATTTCTTCAAAATAGGCCGCATTGATGGCCTGGGTCAGTCTCATTTTAGCCATGGGGTGCCTCACGGAAGCTGGTCAACAAATACGGATGAAAGCACGCGCTCCATTTCTGGCGGTTCACTGTCATTGGCGAACTGGAGTGCATCCTTGACCTCAGCCGCAACTTTGGCCTCCAGAATTTCGAAATCGGCATCTGACATTGCCGACATCTCGGTAAGGCGTTTTACGAGCCGCGGGATCGGGTCGCGGGCCCGCCACTGGTCAATTTCTTCCTCGCTGCGATAGGGTGCCTGAAGGAAGCCGTCCTCAGCCTCGAGATGCCCGCGCAAGCGATAGGTCTTGGCCTCAATGAAACTCGGGCCTTCTCCTTTTCGCGCGCGCTCAATTGCTATGGCAGCGCTAGTCCAGACGGCTTCTACGTCATTGCCGTCGATCACGTCGGTCGGGATTCCAAAGGCCCGTGCGCGGTCGGCGATCTCCCCTGCATTAACTGTGCTGGAGGCTGAAAATTCGGAATATCCGTTATACTCACACACTAGGATCAGCGGCAGCTTCCACAAAACAGCAATATTGAAGACTTCAGGCAAAATCCCCTGGCTGGAGGCACCGTCCCCGAAGAAAGCGACAGCGACTTGCCCTTCACCCGCGACCTGTGCCGAAAGCGCCGCCCCCGCTGCCAGACCAATACCGCCGCCAACAATGCCATTGGCACCGATCATTCCTTTGGACAAATCAGTTACGTGCATTGAGCCGCCCAGTCCGCCGCAAGCTCCGGTAGATTTAGCATGGACCTCGGCAATCAAAGAGCGGACCGAACCACCTTTGGCAAGGAAATGACCATGACCACGATGGGTGCTGCCAACATAGTCACTATCGGAAAGATGGTTGCAGACCCCTACGGCAATAGCCTCTTGACCGGCGCACAGATGGACATTGCCTGGTAACTCGCCAGCGCGAGAGTCTGCTCCTAATTGTTCTTCTGTCCGGCGGATAAGCAGCATGCGTTCGAGCATGGCTGTGAGGCGTTCTGATCCTGGCGTGGAGTTATGACGGGTATTCGGTTGGCTCATTTGTGTTTCCGACGCGCTGCAACTGTTCCGGCTGCAGTGACAGGGAATCCAAATTTGTGCAACAATTATTCAAGTAGGGTAAAGATGACCCGCAAAATTTAAGGATTTTTTTGCAATACGCTTACGTAAGCCCTAAATCTTGTTGTACAAATTAATCCCTGCCGCCGTTTAAATCGAGCCAGATTTCTCGACATTCCTTGCGGACGGATTCAACGTGTAGCCGCATGAGCAGTTCGCTGCGCGTTCTGTCCCCGCTCGCCAATGCATTGAACAGCTGCTCATGCTGATCGACCGATCCGGCATTCTCGGTCGCGCGTCCATGCTTAAGGTAAAGGCTCTGCGTAAAGTTTTCTACGCGTGAAGCGATTTCCAGCAAAATCGGGCTACCCCCGGCCTGATGGATCAGCCGGTGAAATTGGATGTTGAGTTCAAGAAACCTTTGATCATCCTCAGGATGAGTAGCGATGAGATGTTTTTGCAGATCGAGGATCGATTGCAATTCAGTCAACTTTTCGGGCGTTATGCGTGTGGCAGCAAGGCCAGCCAGATAACTTTCCAGAAAGGCCAGTAAATCGAAGATTTCCTCTGCATGGGTTTCGTCGACATCGGCAACATAGCTTCGCTTGTTAGCGGCAATCGTGACCAATCCTTCGTCAGCCAGCCGACGAATGGCCTGCCGTACGGGCGTACGGCTAGTATTGCAGAGTTCGCTAAGCTCCTCTTCGCGCAAATGTGACCCGGGCGGGAACATCCCACTCAATATGGCTTTCCGGATCGTGTGATACGTACGCAGTTTAGCAGTTGGCAAAACAATTGTCCCTTGGAACTTATTACAGGCCACTATCCCTAAGTCATCTGAAAAATTGGTCAACATGTTCAGAGACTGGCGACAACACTCTTGGTCTGCGTCAGTTCCTCGATGCCTTGGCGGCCGGCCTCCCGACCCCACCCTGATTGCCGATAGCCGCCTGTAGGCATGGCTTCATCAAGCATGGCGTAGCAATTTATCCAAACCGAGCCGGCACGGATTTCCGCTGCAGCGCGATGCGCCGTTGACAAGCTGGAAGTAAATACGCCCGAAGCCAGTCCATAAGGCGTGTCGTTGGCAAGCGCGATCGCCTCTTCCAGCGTGTCGAATGGCATAATGCACAAAACCGGCCCGAATATCTCGTCCCGAACAATGGCGGAATTAATAGATTTGGGAACGATCACCGTGGGTTCGATAAAGAAGCCGTCGCGAGCTAATCGATTGCCGCCCGTGGCAATCCGATCGCCTCCCGCGCGCGCGGCTTCTATATACCGCATGACCCCGTCGCGTTGCCGCGCAGAAATAAGCGGACCTAGTGCCGTTTCGGGATCCAGCCCGTGGCCAACCTTCATGGCTGCCGCAATTCGGGCAACGCCCTCTACGGTGGCTTCAAAGATCCCTCGCTGCACATAGACCCGCGTGCCGGCAAAGCAGATCTGCCCCGAATTCATGAATACCGCCTCGGCAAGCGCGGGTATCGCAGATTCGAGATCTGCATCCTCGAAGACAAGGATCGGGGATTTGCCGCCTAGCTCAAGGCCGACACGTTTGAGATTGCCAAGTGCCAGCCGCGCGACCTCCTTTCCGGTCGCAGTTGATCCGGTAAAGGAAATCATATCGACATTCTGATGTGCAGCCAAATGAGCGCCCGCGATTGCGCCAGACCCGGGTACAATATTTACAACCCCATCTGGAAAATCCGCCTCTGCCAATAGCTCGCCCAAACGAAGAGCAGACAATGGCGTCAGCTCGGAAGGCTTGAGCACGACCGTGTTGCCAGCCGCAAGCGCCGGACCGATCTTGGCAAGCGCCATCAAAGTGGGCACATTCCAAGGTGAGATGGCACCAACTACCCCAAGTGGCTCGCGCAACGTGTATGCGTGATGCGCTGGCCCGAACGCCCCTTGCGGCCGGCTGTCCGGCATAGAGATTGCCGCCGTTGTGCCTTCGATCTTGGTGCACCAGCCTGCATAATAGCGCAGCGCTTCTGCCGGACCGGCGCCGCAAAGAAATTCGGCCAGGCCCAGCGGCATTCCCTCATTCAGCGTGTCCAGATAAGCAAGCTCATCGGCATTTTCCTCGACCAGCTCGGCGAGCTTCCAAAGGCGCTTGGCACGGTCGGCTGGCGGCATGCGCCGCCAGTTTGGGGATTCGAAAGCGTTCCGGGCTGCTGCGACGGCGAGATCGATATCAGTCTCGGCGGCCAGGGCGGCCGTGCCGATGACCTGTTCGGTTGCCGGATCAATCAGTTGTTGAACGCCGCCGCTACCTTCGCTCCATTGTCCTCCGATCAGCATCGGCCGGGATTTTTCGAGATATGTTCGTACCTTGATTTCGGACGACATGTTGTAACTCCAGGTAGAGAATTGACGATTTCTGTGGACCATTTCATGAGGATCGTCAACCGCGGTCAGATCGGAATGCTTATCCAATATTCCAAAATATGCAGACATTATAGCAGAAAAAGGTTCAAAGAAGGTGGGGTAAGCAATGTCAATCTCGGTCATTATTGTTGTACAATATTCAAATCACTTCCTTGACCTATCATTGCGCCTCGCTTAGCCAATCGAACTAGAAGACAAAGATGAAGCCCAGGGGAGTGAATCGACAATGGACCGACAGAATGCAGCCTTTAATCCGTCCTCGATCCGATCCGTTGCCGCGGGCGTCTATATGGGGGTGATGGGAGGTGAGGTCTTCATCGTCCAGCCCGGGTTCGTTCAGGGCTTGGTTGAGCGCATGGGGTTCTCTGAGGAACAGGCCGGGTTCATAGCCTCGATAGAAATGGCCGGCTTTGCAACCATGACAATTCTGCTCATTTTTCTCACGCGGCGCCTTAACTGGCGGCATATGCTGGCTGCATGCATCGCTCTCACTGTGGCCGGCCAGATTGGTTCCTTACTAACCAGCGAGCTGACGTCATTTAGTGCAATGCGCTTTGTTGCAGGACTGGGTTGCGGGGGTATCGTGTCCATCGGATTTGCGGCAATAGGCCTAACTGACAAGCCGGACAGGAATTTTGGCATTCTGGTTGCATTTTCCGGAGTGTACGGCGCAATCGTGCTCGGGTTCATGCCGTTCCTGTACGAATATTCCGGTATGCAGGGGTTACTGCTGTTCTTTGCCGCCTTCGCCGCACTGGGATTTGCGATTGTAGGCTGGTTGCCGACTTCCGATGGGGCGCACCAGGGGGGTGCCGAAGCCCGGGTATCCTTTCCCGTTGCGCTGACCCTATCTGCGCTCGGCGCGATGTTTGCCTATTTTCTCGCACAGGGTGTCATCTGGACCTATCTCTTTCGCATTGCCATTTCTGGCGGTCTCTCCGAAGGTCAGGCGACCTTTGGCCTCATGATTGCCCAATTTGCGGGCATCCTCGGCGCCTTGATCCCATCGATCGTCGGCGCGCGGTTTGGCCGAGCGATCATGCTGGCGATTGCCATTGCGGCAGGCATCGTGCCGTTGATGTTCTTCCTCTACGGCACCATGACCGCGCTGAGTTACGCTATTGCTGTTTGTGTTTATAATTTCGGATTCAACAAAACGCACCCCTATCTTCTCGCGACCATGGCGAGCTTTGATGGCTCGGGGCGGGTGGTGACCTTTGCTGTTGCAATGCAGACTTTGGGCCTAGCCATCGGACCGGCGATTGGCGCGACGCTACTGGTCGGCAACTCGTTTATTGTCGTCCAGTGGTTCGGAATTGTGGCATTTGCGGCATCCTTCGCACTGATTCTGATTCCTGCGCAATTTCACGCGGCTAAAGTCGCGAATGCGCCAGCCTGATACGCGCTATCGGCAGGTGGCTAAGGGCATAAAGCTAAATATATGTGCAACATATTTTTTGGACCTGATTTGACCTTCAATTTTTTCAAGGAGTCGTGGTTATATTAATAACCTGAAATATATATAAAAAAAAGGAATTTTTGAAAATGTACTGACTTCCTTTGAGAAATACCGTGTTGGGTAGGTCATCACTTGTGAAATAAATGTTGCACAGTTTTGCCATCTTGATTACAAGGGCCTCAACCCGTTTGAAGGGTGTTTGGGGAGGTAATTATGTCATCTGCTTTTGGTCAATCATTACTGGCTGCGGTTTCGCTTGTA
>CALGEE010000392.1 GCA_937881525.1 uncultured Sphingomonadales bacterium
ACGTAGCTTCAAGTATCACAGGCCGCGGGGTATTGTTGGGTTGGGTATTGAGGAGCCTGCATCGATGGTAGAACTGGAAGGCGATTTTGCATCGGGTAACAACCCGATTACAATCGTGCCGATCCAAGATGGACTGCGTGCTAACTCTATTAATTGCTGGCCATCGGTGAACTTTGACTTTGGCGCCGTAACCCAGCTGTTTGCCAAACTCATGCCTGCTGGCTTTTATTATAAGACGTTTAAATGGCCAAACTGGCATCTTTTTGAACCGTCGATCCGCCGCGCAGCCGGGCTTGCTGGGGCGCCTGAGCGGCCACCAGCACAGGGTCGCTTTGAGGCACGTCACGCCCATACTGATATTTTGATCGTCGGTGCAGGAGCTGCTGGTTTGATGGCCGCGCTAACTGCAGGGCGCACTGGCGCGCGGGTTTTCCTTGTTGATGAAGGCCTAAATCCAGGTGGTAGTTTGCTTAATAGGGCGCTTGAAATTGATGGCGCTCCTGCGACAGATTGGGTTTCAAAAGTTGTAACCGAACTAGATGCTATGGACAACTTCACGTATCTGAAAAATGCGACAGCTTGGGCATATCGTGAACATAATATGATTATCGTAAACGAACGCAGTCCCAAGGACGACGGCGTATTAGAGCGGAGTTGGCGCATTCGTGCGGGGCAAGTGATTTGCGCAACCGGTGCCATTGAACGAGCTTTGGTATTTGCCAACAATGATCGTCCAGGTGTGATGATGGCGTCGGCAATTCAGGGGTATGTGAACCGGTATGCCGTACGTCCTGGCAAACGGGCTGTTATGTTTACCAATAACAACAGCAGCTATGCTGCCGCGGCGGATATGGTGAAAGCCGGCATTGAAATCGTTGCAATTGTTGACAGTCGCGCGTCTGTTCCAGCAGAAGCTATGGCTTTGGTAAAAGGTCTCAACGTCCTTGAGGGCTTTGTTGTGACAACGGTAAAAGGTTATAAACGCGTAAAATCCGTCACAGTAGAGCCGAGACATGGCGGTGCTTCAAGCTCAATCAGCTGTGATTTACTGGGACAATCTGGGGGGTGGAACCCTACAGTTCATTTATTTTCCCAATCCCGTGGCACTCTGAAATACAACGAGGATATAGCCAGCTTTGAACCTGACACCCCTGTTGAGGCTACCCTCAGTATTGGTGCGGCGGCTGGGCTGATGACATTGCAGGATGCATTGGATACTGGCTTTAAGGCGGGCATTGACACTGCGAACAAGTCGGGGTTTTCGGGCGTTACAGGTGAGGTGCCTGACAGCAGAGACCTTGCGTATAAAATCGAACCTTTATGGCGGGTGGAAAATACATCGTCGAAAGGCAAGGCCTTCTTGGATATTCAAAACGATGTTTCTGTGGACGATGTACATCTTGCATTGCGCGAGGGTTATACAAATATTGAACACGTCAAACGTTATACAACCGCTGGTATGGGTATCGATCAGGGCAAAGTCGGCAATATCAATATAATTGGTACAGTTGCGTTACAAACAGGGGGCAATCCACAGGACATCGGGATAACAACCTTCCGCTCTCCCTATACGCCAGTATCATTTGGCGCCATTGGTGGCTTGCGTGAAGATACAGTCGCATTTCCGTATCGCCATACGCCAATAACCCAATGGAATCGCGATCGGGGCGCCGTGATATACGAGGCAGGAGCCCGATGGCAACGCCCGGGGTATTTCCCCTGCAAAGGAGAAACGTTCCAAGACGCGGTAAACCGCGAAGCTCTGTCCGTGCGGAACGGGGTAGGCGTTTATGACGGCTCTCCGTTGGGCACCTTCGAACTTAAGGGCCGTGACGTAGGTAAGTTTTTAGATTTCATCTACACCAATATAATGTCGAACCTTAAACCTGGTAATGGGCGCTATGGTCTGATGCTTTCGGATGACGGATTGATCTTGGATGACGGTGTGACGTTCCGCGTGGATGAAAACCGCTGGCTTGTCTCAACCTCGACAGGGAACGCCGACAGCATAAATCAGCACATGGAAAAGCTGCTTCAAACTGAATACCCTAATTGGGAGGTCAAGATTACTTCGGTCACGAGTCAATGGAACAACGCAACGATTTGTGGCCCCAAAGCGAGACAACTGTTGGGAAGGCTTGGGACCAATATTGATATTTCGCCTGAAGCATTTAAGTTCATGTCCTTCAGAGATGGCAGAGTTGCAGGCATGCGCGCACGCGTCGTGAGGGTCAGTTTCACTGGCGAGTTGTCGTTTGAAATTAACGTGGCTCCGCGTGACCTACTTGAATTGTGGCTGAAGATTATGGACGCAGGCAAACCTTTGGGTATCGAGCCTGTCGGATCCGAGGCAAACCATGTTCTGCGTGTCGAGAAAGGATTTCTGTCGCTTGGGCACGAAGTTGACGGCACGATAGATGCGCATGATCTGGGCATGGGGTGGGCCATGTCGAAGAAAAAGCCAGATTATCTTGGCAAACGCTCAGTAGCGCTTAGACGCGCAGGAGGCGGCGTGCGCAAGGAATTGGTTGGATTGCTGCCGATCAATCCAAATAGAGCCATTCCGGAAGGCGCACCGCTGACACCTGATGGTCGAAAAGAAGCAACCGAAGGCCTGACAACTGCTTGTGTCTGGAGCGTTACAAATAACTGCTGGGTTGCTCTTGCGCTGTTGAAAAACGGACACGCACGTCACGGTCAAACCGTTCATGTGCGTCTGAGAGACGAAATCATCCCTGCAAAAGTTACTGCACCGATTCATTATGATCCGACTGGCGAAAAGATGAGATCTTGAATGGCGTATAACGTAAATATCCAACGCTTGGAAATCAGTGCATTGTTTGACCTCAAAGGGAAAGCACTGGCAGTAAAAAAATATGCTGGGGCTCACTTGCCAGACTTTACTGATAAACCTAATACGTTCACAGAAAAAGACGGTAAAATCCTTGCATTTATTGGCCGTGATCATTGGTTGTTGAAGGTAGATATTAACCGAGAAGAAGATTTACTTGAGGCCCTTTCGCCTGACAAGGCACCTGCAGAGGTCAGTATTGTGCAAACTTCGGACACGATGACTTTCTTTGAGATTACGGGGCCGGATGCACATCAAATTATGGCTATTGCATGTCCACTCGATCTACATTCGCGTGTTTTCGGGAAGGAATCTATTACATTTTCTGAAGTTTTTGGCCTCAGGGCTTTGGTTCAACGTATTGAGGGCGGTTTTGAAGTTGGCGTCGAGCAGAGCTTCGGCGATATGGTCGCTGATTATCTAGCGCGCAGCAAAGGGTCGCAATCGGGCAGCACAGACAAAGGGCTGGCTAAATGAATAATAACGACCAACGCATTGATATGCACTCCCACTTTTATGGGGGAGGGTTGGTTGAAACCCTGACCGCGCGAAAAGAACGCCCTTATCTGCGCACCTCAGAAGACGGCGTGCAGCTAATGGTCGCGATGAACGGTGAATTTCCGTTCACCGAACACTACTACGATCACCGTGTTGGGCTGGCTGAAATGAAAGCCGTTGGTCTAACCCACCGAATGTTAACCTTTCCCGGCGCTTTGGGGGTGGATCTACTGCCTGCGTCAGAAATTGCATCTGCGATTTCGGTTTACAACGATTATTTGGCAAAGCTTACCAAAGAGACGGATGGCACCCTTATTGGCCTTGGTGGCGTACCGCTCGCTGACATGTCCCTTGCGTGTAAAGAAGTCCGGCGCATCCGCCGCGATTTGCGCCTGCCAGGTGTCATTTTGCCGTCGAATTACTTCAATTCCATTAGGGAAGTTGAGGAACTGCGGCCGTTTCTGGAAGCCGCGAATGAGCACGGGTGTCACATCATGTTGCACCCTGGGTTGAAAGTCGGCGAGGAGGTGCCGCAGCGTCCGACGGACCACATCCAATACCGCTTATCAGCTGTTGAACTCCAATCCAGCGCCGCACAGGTCGCGCTCACTGTGATATTATCGGATATCTTAGACGCCTACTCGAACCTGACCTTCCAGATTGTGAACCTTGGCGGAACAATCCCTTTTATCTTTGAACGGCTAGAAAGCATCGCGCGCCATCGCAACCCAGATGAGCCTTTTCCAACCGCGCGGCTACGCCGCCTTTGGTATGATTGCGCTTCTCTAGGCCCCCGTGCATTGGAAGTGGCGGTTAAAGTTTTGGGGGCTGATAGAATTATGCTGGGTTCAGACTATCCCATCTTTAAAGATGACCCGTACAGCTGCGCAGTTGTGCCTGCGGCGCTATCCGATGAGGAGAAGCAACAAATCAGCTGGAAAACGGCACATGATCTTTTCGCGCATCTAAAACAGATATTGTAAAAAAGTTGGGTACATATGACAGCCGCTCCTTTGTATCTTGTATACTTATAATGTAGTAATTGTGAGCACCATTTTACACAGCTTGGTTAGGGCGACGAAACTCCGGAAGAGTAGGCTGTTGCTGAGCCTCGAATTTGATCCATTCCAAGAACTCGCCTATTTTCTTTCTTTCTTGTTTCTCTTTCCTGCGGACAAGCCAATAAGCAAACGGTGATTTCGTAGTTTCAGGAAACGGGCGAACCAAACGCCCATCCCTTAAAGCTTCGATAACCAGCGGTTCACGGCCCAACGCAACGCCGAGGCCCTCGATTGCGGCTTGAATTACCATATTGGATTGTCCAAAACGCCGTGCGCGGATACCCGTTGGCAATGTCACGCCGCACGACTTAGCCCAATATTCCCACGTTGGATTCGGCGAGCTGGTATTTAGAACCTCGTCCTGCAACATTGTATGATGAACCAGTGATGCAACGTCGTGCAACGCATGTTGGCCTTGCACTAGCCCAGGCGCACAAACGGGAAATAGCTGTTCATCCATAAGGTGATCTACTTGAAGTTCACCAAATTTTTCAATGCCATAGCGTATTCCGATGTCGGCCTCCGTTCCGGAAAACGGGTTGAGACCTGTGTCGGTTGTAACTGAGATGGATAGATCCGGATGGGCCAAATCAAATCTCAACAATCTTGGGAATAACCAGACGAAAGCAAATCCTGGCAAGCAACTGATGACGATTGTTTTGTCTGCGCGCCTACCCTGTCTGATTTGGGTGCAGACTTCAGATATCCCAGTTAACCCGTTTGAGACTTCCTGAGCAAGCAATGCGCCATAAGGTGTAGGCTTTGATTTTCGCGCGCCCCTGATCAGCAGTTCCTCCTTAAGCCACTCCTCCAATGATTTTACATGTTGGCTGACTGCACTCTGACTCACACCTAATTCCAAGGCGGCCGCAGAAAATCCGTTGAGACGGACCACAGCCTCGAATGTGCGCAATG
>CALGEE010000393.1 GCA_937881525.1 uncultured Sphingomonadales bacterium
GCGGTGTTCGCATTGGTATTATTCGAGCTGTAAAAGGCGTGATAATTGGCCAGCTATTGATATCAATCGTCGGTTTCGGTGCGCTTTTTGAATTATATTCTGCCAATTTCTTGATGGCGCACTTCTGGGCAGTCTTACTTGTTCTATTTGGCTTAGCCTTTTCGATCTCGGAATTCTTGGCTTACTTAGAGCGCAAAGTGGCCTACTATGCGGCGAAAAGATAAGCTGTCCCGCGCAGTCAGGCATGGCCAAAGAATAACGATTTGGGGTGCTCCGCGCGCCCGGTGAACGCTGCGGGACGGCAAAATCCGCCATGCTGCGGCTTCAAAACAGGTCCTAAGATCCTTCGATTGGTCGTGTCAGGGGAAGCCTTCTTGATGCGGTTGCGGCGTTGGCCTATGCGCGATCACTGCGGCATCATATGATCAGTCCTCTGTTATTTTTGAATAAATTATACCGCATTTCATAGGTGTCGCCGCGCTTGCGTGAATGTCTGGTTCCGAGATGCGCCCTGCACAGAAGCCCGTCGGCCTTCGATCCAAACACATAAATCCAAGAGAAACGTAGCGAAAACGACATCGCGTCGCTACCGGTCAAGCAGTTTGATGATGATTATGCAGGCTGGCTTTGAAATTAAGCGAGCTTTCCTCATGCACGAACGGCGAATTCCAGAATGGCTGCGTCATGCTCCAGCACCCAGCGTGCGTGGGTTTGCTGTTCTGGCTGGAATAGAAGCGATTGCCCGAGGCATTCTTATTTCGGTTTTCCCGCTCCTGATCTACAATGCGCTTCAGGATGCCGTCGTCGTCTCGGAAGTCTATTTTGTCATTGGGTTGATTTCGTTATTTGTGGGTTTGTTGGTACCCTATTTCATACGTCTCATTCCCAGACGATGGATTTACGCGATCGGGACCTTGATGTTTTCCACAGGTGCACTGCTGGCAACGCTTGAAACCCCAAATACTGTGATAGCAGGTCTTGCGTTGACGGCCGTTGCGACAGTGACGACTTTTGTGTGTTTCAACGCCTATGTTCTGGACTACGTGTCAAAGGTGGATCTTGGCCAGCTAGAGACATCACGTCTGTTCTACAGCGCGTTGGGTTGGACCATAGGCCCTGCATTGGGTGTTTATCTTTACAGTTGGTGGGCATTTGCGCCCTTCGGTATCGCGGCTGTGGCGGCCATCGCGATGCTGCTAACGTTTCTTGCCATGCGCCTTGGAAACGGAAAACTGATTGCGAAAAGCAGGCAAGGTCCGACCAACCCTTTTGCATTCTTTCATCGCTTCTTTGCGCAGCCACGGTTGATCGCAGGTTGGCTGTTTGCGGTGATCCGCTCCTGCGGATGGTGGGTCTACGTTGTGTATTTTCCAATTTTTGCAGTTCAAAACGGGCTGAGTGAACAGCTGGGCGGGATTGCGCTTTCTATATCAAATGGAGCCCTGTTTCTGACACCCATGATGCTGCGCTTTATGCAGCGTAAATCCGTGCGAACAGCGGTCAGAACTGGGTTTTTGATGTCTGGGCTCTTGTTTCTGTTGGCAGGTCTGTTGTATCAAGTCCCTCTTGCGGCGGTGTTTTGTCTGATGATGGGATCGTTCTTCTTGATCCTTCTGGATGTCTCCGGTGGCCTGCCGTTCCTTCTCGCCGTCAAACCTTCTGAGCGCACCGAGATGTCCGCCATCTATGCCAGTTTTCGCGATGTCTCGGGCATTGTGACCCCCGGCGCTGCCTGGCTGATATTGCTTGTCGCGCCCGTTTCGGGAGTTTTTATCGCAGGAGGTGCCGGGCTGTTTTACGCATGGGGATTGGCGCGCAAATTGCACCCAAGGCTGGGACACGCAAAAATCTCTATCGAGGGGGCTCAAGACTTGCAGTTTGGGGCAGAGGGGCTTGAGGCGCATAATCCCATGTCGGCTGCGAAGTAAGACGGATCTGGCGCCTATGGGGGATGGGACCCGCATGGCGCTCTGCGTCACTGTGCGTAGGGCCGATGTCAGAGCCTCCGCACTCAGGTGGCCATAGGTCCTGAGCCTCTTTGAGCGCAACCAGCCCCGCCATAAGTGCCAAATTTACCTCCAAGAGAGCGCAGAGCAGTGGTTGTGCCAACCTTAAACATAAAAAGGCCCCCCGAGGGAGGCCTTTTCTCTGTTCCTAACCAACTTACCAATGCAGCAGGTTCAGGACAGATTTCTTGAGCTTGCGCCCAACTTAACCTTGAAGCAGGCTTAGTACGCCCTGCTTAGAAGCATTCGCCTGCGCCAGCATCGCTGTTGCCGCTTGGCTCATGATCTGAGACTTAGTCAAATCACCAGTCACTTTAGCAAAGTCTGCATCTTGGATGCGAGACTGTGAAGCTTCAGTGTTTATGATCACGTTGCCGAGGTTCGAGATTGTGTGATCTAAACGATTTGAGATGGCGCCAAGTCCGGCTCTTGCTTGG
>CALGEE010000394.1 GCA_937881525.1 uncultured Sphingomonadales bacterium
ACAAAAGGCAAAACAGGCCGCCGTAAGTAATGGTCGATAGGCTTAAACAGGCTCAAGCCCCGCATCAGTGACCCTACGATAAAAGCAACTGCGTGTACCGGTGTGGCACGTCGGACCTTCCGGCCGGGCAACTATCCAGATTGCATCTTGATCGCAGTCGATGCGCATATCTACGATGTGCAGGACATTACCGCTGCTTTCGCCCTTTTGCCAAAGCCGCTGGCGGCTGCGGGAAAAGAACACAGTTATGCGGGTTTCCAGGCTCTTCGCAAGCGCCTCTGCGTTCATATGCCCCACCATTAACACCGCACCATCGGCTTCGTCCGTAATCACAACGGTCACCAAACCGTTGGGGTCATATTTGGGGTTTAGCGTCAATCCGCTTTCTCTTTCGTCGGTCATTGTGCATGCCTAACCTATGCACAAAAGCCCTGCCAACATTTTCTTTGTTACAACCGTGCAACAAGGGGGAGACATAAGGCACCGTCATGCCTATAGGCGACCCAGCGAAGCGCAGCGGGATTCGAAATATGCTGACCACCGACCCTTTTGATGACGACAAACTTCGTGAGGAGTGCGGGATTTTTGGTGTCTATGACACTGAAGGCGCCTCTGCCATGGTGGCGCTTGGGCTCCATGCGCTCCAACATCGCGGCCAAGAGGCTGCGGGCATCACTAGTTATGATGATCATGATTTCCATACGCACCGTGCAATGGGCCATGTGGCAGGCAATTTTGACCGCGAGGAAATCATGGGCGGTCTCGCTGGGCGATGCGCGATTGGCCACGTCCGCTATTCGACCACTGGCGAGACATCACTGCGCAATGTCCAGCCATTACACGCTGACCTTGCCACCGGCGGTTTTGCTATCGCGCACAACGGCAATATTTCAAACGCCATGACGGTGCGCCGCGACCTTGTGCGTCGCGGATCGATTTTTCAATCCACATCCGACACCGAAGTCATCATCCATCTGGTAGCCACCTCTGGCTACCGGACGTTGCTTGATCGGCTCATTGACGCGTTGAAGCGCGTTGAGGGCGCCTATTCGCTCCTTTGCCTCACTACTGAAGGTATGATTGCCTGCCGCGACCCACTGGGCATTCGTCCTTTGGTGATGGGCAAACTTGGCGATACCATCATCTTCGCGTCAGAAACCGTGGCGCTTGATATCGTCGGTGCGGAATATATCAGGTCAGTTGAACCCGGCGAATTGGTAGTTGTGCGCGGGACTGAAATCCAGTCGCACAAGCCCTTCATTCCCGTATCGCAACGCCCATGCATTTTTGAGCATGTCTATTTTTCACGGCCCGATTCCATCGTTGAAGGCATCAGCGTCTATTCGGTCCGCAAGGCCATTGGCGCTGAACTGGCGCGCGAAAATGGCGTTGATGTCGATTATGTCATCCCCGTACCTGACAGCGGCACGCCTGCTGCCATCGGCTATGCAGAAGCCGCAAAAATCCCGTTCGAGCTTGGGATCATCCGATCACATTACGTCGGACGCACCTTCATTCAGCCAGGCGACGGCGTGCGCCATTTGGGCGTAAAGCTAAAGCATAACGCCAACCGCAATCTCGTTGCGGGCAAACGCATTGTTCTAATCGACGATTCCATCGTACGCGGCACAACATCGCTTAAGATCGTGCAGATGATGCGCGAGGCTGGAGCCGCCGAGGTGCATATGCGCATCGCTAGCCCGCCAACGATGAACAGCTGCTTTTATGGCGTCGACACACCCGAACGTTCCAAGCTGCTCGCCAGCCGGATGGATGTAGAAGAAATGCGGCAGTTTATTCAGGCTGACAGCCTCGCATTCCTCTCCATTGACGGCCTGTATCGGGCGCTTGGTGAAGAATCGCGTCATGCAGATAAGCCGCAATATTGCGACGCATGCTTCACAGGTGATTATCCAACCACCCTGACCGACCATGAAGAGCATGAGGCGAGCGACCTGATGATGCTTGGCGACCGGAAGCCGGCTTAGGCGATGGCGAAGATATT
Organism: uncultured Sphingomonadales bacterium; assembly: GCA_937881525.1. Lineage (GTDB taxonomy): Bacteria > Pseudomonadota > Alphaproteobacteria > Sphingomonadales > Sphingomonadaceae > Sphingorhabdus_B. The sequence continues at coordinate 2,006 of CALGEE010000394.1, forward strand.
TGAAGGCAAGGTTACGCTGGTTACCGGCGCAAGTCGGGGAATAGGCGCGGCAACGGCAACGGCACTGGCAGCGCAAGGTGCCCATGTAATCCTGACCGCACGCACAGCCAGAGATCTTGAAGCCGTCGAAGACGCCATTTTTGAGGCTGGCGGCAGCGCCACCATTGCGCCGCTCGATTTAACTGACGGCGACAGCATCGCGCGGCTTGCCGCCGCAGTGACCCAGCGATGGGGCAAGCTGGATATCCTGATTCTCAATGCCGCGATGCTTGGTACGCTTAGCCCAGTGTCCGCGATAGACGGCGCGGAGTTCGCGCGCCTGTTCACGTTGAACGTCTCTGCACAGCAAGTCATGATTGCTTCGTTCGACGCCTTATTGCGCAAAAGCGAGGCTGGCCGCTTGGTCGCGCTGACCTCGTCCGTAGGCGCAACGCCGCGCGCGTTCTGGGGCGCGTATGGGGCATCAAAGGCAGCGTTGGAAAATCTGGTCGATAGCTATGGCGAAGAGGTCAAGAACCTGTCGCAAGTTCGCACTGCAGTCGTTGACCCAGGCCGCACGCGCACAACGATGCGGGCAAAGGCCTATCCCGGGGAAGACCCAGCGACGGTCAAGGAACCAACCGTTGTCGCCGATGCGATATTATATATGCTGGAAACCGAGTTCGCGAGTGGACATCGGTTGGTGTTAGAAGGTTAGTTAAAAGTCTCGTCACTCTGCGCGCATATCGCCGTCACTTTATACTCCCCCGACCGTCACCCTGCCTCCCTTAGCGCTTCACCACCTCATGCGCCTTTAACGCACGCTCACGCGCAGCTTTATGGCCAATAATCTTGCGCGGATAGTTTTTCGGACGCACGCCATATTCATCCGGATCGTGAATATAAGGCGCCTGCAGATCCGCCAGTTCGGGCACCCATTCGCGGATATAGCGCGCGGCATCGAATTTCTCCGACTGCGACAGCGGCGCCATGATCCGCACGAACATATTGCTGTCGACACCAGTCCCTGCGGTCCACTGCCAATTGACGCTATTGCTACCATAATCGGCGTCGACAAGCGTATCCCAAAACCATTTCTCGCCTTCGCGCCAGTCAATCAGCAGGTGCTTGATAAGAAATGAAGCGGCGATCATCCTTACACGGTTGTGCATCCACCCCGTAGCCCATAATTGCCGCATTCCGGCATCGACAATGGGATAGCCCGTCCGCCCTTTGGTCCACGAAACAAAATCTGCGTTCACCGCTGGATCGGATACGTCTCGCCATGGTAGTCTATCAAACGCATCTCGCGCGTTTTTGGCGCCATATTCAGGCATTTGAACGATCACATTCTGCGCATAGTCCCGCCAAACCAGTTCCTTTAGAAACACATCAACCGATCCGCCCGCATGCATTGTTGCATGCCAGCATGCGGCAGGTGAAATCTCGCCAAAGTGCAGGTGTGCAGACAAGAACGATGAACCTTCGACCGATGGCAGGTTGCGTTTCTCGTCGTAGAGCCCTGCCTTATCGACAAAATCCTCCAGACGCTTTTTGGCCCCCGCCTCGCCGGGCGTCCACATGTTG
>CALGEE010000395.1 GCA_937881525.1 uncultured Sphingomonadales bacterium
CACCACCAAGCTAATGCTGCATACCAACATACTCGTGATGGCCTATCGCAACCCGTTTTTGACGGCAAAGGCTGCAGCGTCGCTGCAAGTCCTGTCGGGCGGTCGTTTCATTTTGGGGGCAGGCGCTGGTTACCAAACAGTCGAATTTGCAGCGCTCGGTGTCGATTTCCACAAGCGCGGCAAGCTGTTTGACGAAGCCATCGACACCATCCACATGGCATGGAATGGCGGCGTTGTGGTAAAGGAAGGCATGGGCTTTAACGCCATTGGCAATGAGCCGCGTCCTGTGCCCCAAATCAAGCCACCGATCTGGATCGGCGGTGGCAGCCCTGCAGCAGTCAAGCGTGCGGCGCTTCGCGGCGATGGCTGGAGCCCGTTCTTTGCGGCACCTACAATGACGGCAGCCAACCAGGAGTCGGGCATTCATACCGTGCAACAGCTGGGCGAAAACATCGTCCAAGCACAGGAAATGCGCGCGGAAGCTGGCCGCGCAGGACCATTTGATGTGGCCATCGGCTCGCGCACCAAACTTGACTATAAATCACGCGAAACCGCCGACAAATATATCGAATCTGTTCATGAATTGGCTGCAGTCGGTGTAACTTGGGTGATGGTCGAAGCGCCGCATCCGAGCAGGCAAGCCTATATCGAAAATGTGAAATGGTTCGGAGAAGAGGTTATTGCACGACTCTGAATTGCACCGGCCTGAGTGAATCGAAACACGCTGAATGAAGAGCATAAACGGGACCAACGCGGACTCGATCCTGAATGATTTGGAAGCGGTAACGCTTGCGGAATTGATGGCGCGTGCCGAGGCAGAAACGCTTGCGCATCATGGCGCACTGGTTACCTATTCGCGTAAAGTCTTCATCCCGCTGACGCAATTGTGCCGCGATGTCTGCCATTATTGCACCTTTGCCACCACCCCGGTGAAGATTGGCAAAGCCTATCTAAACCGAGACGAAGTGTTGGCGATTGCGCGTGCTGGCGTGGCGGCGGGTTGCCGTGAGGCGCTGTTCACGTTGGGGGATCGACCAGAGGATCGCTATGACGCAGCGCGGTCGGCGCTGACCGAGCTGGGGCATGAATCCACGCTGTCCTATGTGCGCGAGATGGCGGAAGCAGTTTTGGTCGAAACGGGGCTGCTGCCGCATCTCAACCCCGGAATTATGGACCACGCCGACTATGCCATGCTGCGTCCGGTGGCGGCATCGATGGGGTTGATGCTGGAAACAACTTCTAACCGCTTGTCAGAAAAGGGCGGTGCGCATTATGGATCACCTGACAAGCTACCAGCCGTTCGTTTGGAGGCACTTGAGGCTGCTGGTCGCGCGCGCGTCCCCTTCACGACCGGCATTCTTATCGGCATTGGCGAAACTCGGCTGGAACGGATTGAGGCGTTGCTCGTCATTCGCGAAAGCCATGCGCGCCACGGCCATGTGCAGGAAGTGATTGTCCAGAATTTCAAGGCAAAAGCTGGCACCAAGATGGTGAACCACCCCGAACCTTCACTTGACGATCATCTGTGGACGATCGCAGCGGCGCGTCTGATTCTAGGGGCCGAAATGACCATTCAGGTGCCGCCCAATCTCCACGCGCCCGAAGAACTGGCCGTTTTACTGGCGGCGGGCGCGAATGACTGTGGCGGGGTCTCCCCGGTTACGCCCGATCATGTGAATCCCGAAGCGCCTTGGCCGCATCTCGATGTGCTCGCCAAGGCCACAGCGGCAACTGGTCGTGTGTTGATCGAACGGCTGGCGATTGGCCCAACTTTCGCAATGAAAGCAGATGATTGGCTTGATCCGGCGTTAGCGGTAACCGTGCGGCAACAGATCGACGCGCGCGGATTGCCAATTGTCGAAAACTGGCGGGCAGGCGGTGAAGATGAGCCGCCAACTTTGCCGCAGGCTGGAAAAACCCTTGCCAGCGCAGCGATCGCCAACATCGTCGCGCGCGCAGAACTGCGCGACCGGCTGAGCGTTGCGGATATCGAAACGCTTTTCCGTGCAGATGGCCCTGATGTAACGTTGGTGACCAAGGCTGCCGACCGTCTGCGTCTGAAGGCTGCAGGCGATAGCGTCTCTTACGTCGTCAACCGCAACATCAACTATACCAATATATGCCTCTACAAATGCTCCTTTTGCGCCTTTTCCAAGGGCAGTAATAAGGATATGCGCGGACCTGCGTACCTGATCGACGAAGCCGAAGTCGGACGCCGCGCTGCCGAAGCGGTCGAACGCGGCGCGACTGAGGTGTGTTTGCAAGGCGGCATCCACCCGGATTTTGACGGTCACACCTATCACCGTATATTGCGCGCGGTACGCACGGCGGCGCCTGGCATCCATATCCACGCTTTCTCTCCGCTGGAAATCATGCACGGCGCGCAAACGTTGGGTAAGCCGCTGGAGGATTATCTGGCATGGTTGAAGGAAGCGGGGCTATCAACGCTGCCTGGAACTGCGGCCGAAATCCTCGACGACGAAATCCGCGCGATTATCTGCCCTGATAAGGTGACAACGGCGGAATGGCTCGATGTGATGCGCGCTGCGCACAGCGTTGGCATCCGCAGCACCGCGACGATCATGTTTGGTCACGTCGACCGCTATGACCATTGGGCCAAGCATCTGCTCGCTATCCGCGATTTGCAAGAGGAAACGGGCGGGTTCACCGAGTTTGTGCCTTTGCCCTTCGTTCATATGGAGGCCCCGATGTGGCGCAAGGGCAAATGTCGCTCAGGCCCAAGCTTTCGTGAGGCGATCTTGATGCACGCGGTCGCGCGATTGGTGCTGCACCCGCTGATCCACAACATTCAGGCGAGCTGGGTCAAGCTTGGCCCCGAAGGCGCAGTTGCAGCGTTGCGCGCCGGAGTCAATGACCTCGGCGGTATCTTGATGGACGAATCAATCACCCGCGCAGCAGGCGGTCGGAACGGGCAGATTTTTGGGCCCAACCGCATGGCCGACCTTGCCGCCTCTGCGGGCCGGACCATCCGCCAGCGCACGACGGTTTACGGAAATATTGGCCATCCCGCCAAAGAGACGAATGGAGTTTGTCATGTCGAATGAAACAATAATCGCCGTATTGGGTGGAACCGGTGCTTTGGGGTCGGCGATTGCACGCCGTCTGGCCAAGGCTGGCCGCACAGTCATCATCGGATCGCGCAAACCTGAAAGCGCAGCAGAAACCGCTGAGCAACTCGGCTTCGGCCTGACTGGAACCGATTTGGAAAGCGCTGCCAAGGCGGCTGACATCATCATCGTCACCGTTCCATTCGCCGCGCAAGAGGCAACACTGACAGCTATCGCGCCGCATGTTGCGGGTAAAATTGTGGTCGATACCACCGTGCCTTTGGTTCCACCGCGTGTGATGCGCGTGCAGATGCCCGAAGAGGGCAGTGCTGCGGCGCGTGCGGCTGGCTTTCTTGGCGAAGATGTGCGCGTCGTCTCTGCTTTCCACAATGTCGCGGCGCACAAGCTGATGCAGGATATCGATGTCGGTTGTGACGTGCTGGTTTTCGGCGATGACAAGGCAGCACGCGGCGAAGTGATCGGGCTGGTTGACGCCTGCGGCCTG
>CALGEE010000396.1 GCA_937881525.1 uncultured Sphingomonadales bacterium
CAGCGGATCGCGTGCCGATGCCAGCGAACCGGTTAACATCATAAAAGGCGGGTCCTATCTTTGCGCGGCCAATTATTGCGCGCGCTATCGCCCCGCCGCGCGTCAGTTTCAGGAACGCGGATTAGGCACCGACCATATCGGATTTCGGCTGGTCGATACGAAGAAGGCTGGACCAGCGTCTTGACCCGCCATTGATAATATGACACTTTAAGTGCCAATATAACCATTTCTAGGGATTAATGCATGAAAGTCCTTCGCACACCCGACAGCGCGTTTGCCGCAATCGACGATTTTCCTTTTGCGCCAAATTATGTGGAGATTGCCGATCCCTCGGACGGCACGCCCTTGCGCGTGCATTATGTGGATGAAGGGCCACGCAATGCGCCGGTGGTGCTGATGATGCATGGTGAGCCAAGCTGGAGCTATTTGTACCGTCACATGATCGGCCCGGTCGTCGCGGCCGGCTTTCGCGTTGTCGCGCCTGATCTGATTGGCTTTGGTAAATCGGACAAGCCAACGAAAAAAACCGACTATAGCTATGCACGCCATGTTGGCTGGATGCGCCAATGGATTGAGGCGGTTGGTCTGAGCAATATGACGCTCGTCTGTCAGGATTGGGGTTCGCTGATCGGCCTGCGCCTTGTCGCAGAAATGCCGGATCGGTTTGCCAGCGTTGTTCTGTCCAATGGCGGATTGCCCGAAGGCGGCCCGCCGCCGCGTGCTTTTGCCATCTGGCGCGCCTTTTCCAAATGGAGCCCGTTTTTCCCCATCGGCAGGATCGTCAACGCTGGTGCAAAGCGTGCGCTCAGCGCGGCTGAGATCGCCGCTTATGACGCGCCATTTCCTGACAGCAGCTACAAGGCCGGTGCGCGAATATTCCCGAGCTTCGTTCCGTTCGAAAACAATGTGGCAATCCCCGACCAGAAACGTGCGTGGCAAGTGTTTGAGAAATGGGACAAGCCGTTGCTATGCTGCTTCAGCGATGGCGATCCCGTCACGCGCGGGGGCGAGAGCCGTTTCATCGGCCGCGTTCCCGGCACTGCGGGCCAGCCACATTGCACGTTGAAGGGCGGTCACTTCATTCAGGAAAATGATCCGCAAGGCTTTGTCGACTGCATCCTGAAAGTGCGTTAGTCATGCAGGTCTTGCGCACGCCCGAGGCCGCTTTTGCCGACCTTCCGGACTATCCGTTCGCGGCACATTATGTTGATGTTGAAACGCAGGGCACGCCGCCCTTGCGACTGCATTATGTCGATGAAGGCCCCAGCGATGCTGCGCCGATCCTGCTGCTGCATGGAGAGCCGACCTGGTCCTATCTCTACCGCAAATTTATACCCCCGCTCGCCGCCGCGGGGCACCGCGTGCTGGCACTTGATTTGATTGGCTTTGGCAAGTCTGACAAGCCGGCCAGCCGTGACGATTATAGCTATGAACGCCATGTCGCGTGGATGAGCGATTGGCTGACGCAGCTTGATCTCAACAACATCACGCTGTTCTGTCAGGATTGGGGCGGGTTGATCGGGCTGCGGCTGGTCGCCGCCTTTCCCGATCGTTTTGCGCGGTTGGTGATTTCAAACACCTATCTGCCCGTTGGCGAAAACATTGGTCCGGGTTTCGATGGCTGGCGCGCATTCAGTCAGGCTACGCCCGAATTCAAGAGCGGCCGGATCGTTGACGGCGGCTGTAACCGCGCACTGACCAGCGCCGAGATCGCCGCTTATGATGCGCCGTTCCCTGATGAGAATTTCAAGGCCGGCGCGCGCCAGTTTCCTGTGCTCGTGCCAGTGACCCCTGACCATCTGTCGGTTGCTGAAAACGTCGCCGCGTGGGCACAGCTTGAACGCTTCGACAAACCGGTGCTCACCTGCTTTGGCAATCAGGACAAGGTGTTAGGTCATCTCGACACGGAAATTCAGCGCCGTATTCCGGGCGCCAAGGGGCAACCGCATTGCCGGATAGACGCCAGCCATTTCTGTCAGGAAGATCAGCCGGAGCAACTGGTCGCGCTGATCCGCAATTTCATCGCGGCTTAGGCGTAAGTCCGGCGGTTAAACTGCCCTTCGCCGCCGTCTGCGCCACCAGATCACGGCCGCTGTTGCCATCAGTAACAGACCGCCCACCGGCCATAACGCGATAAGCCGCGGTATCAGCAAGGTGCGCAGCGCATTTGCGAATATCTGTCTGGGCGCAGTGTAACCGTCCGGCATAGGCAGCACGTTGTTTGCCTTGGCAAAGGCGGCGTAATTGGATTGCATATCCGCAAAACGTTGCGGGTCGGAACCGGACAGATCGTTGGTCTCACCGGGATCGGCTGTGATGTTGTAAAGCCGCCAGCGGCCGTCTCCGTAAGGCGGCAAGTTCTTGACGAGCTTGTAATCACCTTTGAACAACACCGCATTGCCAGACAATTCATACCCCAACGGCTTGTCCGCCGAATGGACTGACGATGCAGCCCCTGTGAGCATCGGTGTCAGGTCCGCGCCAATCATGGGCTCGACGCGGCGTCCCGAAAAGCTGCCTTGTTGAGGCGCGACGCCTGCGAGCTTCAGCAAAGTCAGCGGCATATCGGTGACGTGCGCAAAACCCGATGTAATGGTGCCACCCTTAATCGCCTGGTTGCCCGGCCAGGCTATGATCATGGGAACACGCAAGCCACCTTCGTTCGCGGTAAACTTATATCCACGCAGCGGCGATGCCGATGCGCTGGCAAATCCCCCACCTTGTGCGGTCAGCGAACCCGGGCGTCCCTGTTGAGCGATGCTTTGATCATAAAGAAGATTGGCGTTCCAGCGCGTAAATGCGCCCATGTTCATTGGGTCAGTCGCTTCCGCGCCATTGTCCGACAGAAACACGAAGATGGTGTTTTCATATTCACCGATGGCCTTCAGATGCGTCACTAACCGGCCGATTTCCCTATCCATCGCTGTGCCCATGGCAGCATAGGCGGCCATTGCGCCCGCACGTTGCCGCTTTTGCTGCGCCGACAATTTCGACCAATCACCACTGGTGCCCATGGTCACCATCGCAACGTCCGCAGGCATCACGCCTTTGGCAATCGC
>CALGEE010000397.1 GCA_937881525.1 uncultured Sphingomonadales bacterium
CGCTTCTGGATCGGGAATGGCCAGCATATCGGGATGGGCCGGGGTGAGGTCGAGCCAAGTGGCAAATGCTGCAAATCCTGCGCCATCTTCTTGCATATCGCCAATGGCGCGTGCTGGCACCAGTTTTGCCCGTTGCCCACCGAAAAGATCAGTAAATGAAATCATGAAGTATTTGACGTTGTTATCTTCAGCGAACTTTGCCAGATCTGTTGCCATGGTCTTTTTTCCCTATTGGTCTTTGATATGAAATAGGGTGCGGCCCGTAATGCGCCGCGCCCCTGAGGTTCAAAATAATCCAGATTTTCCAGGCCACCAATCCGTGCCCGCCAATGGAACCTGCGCCATTGCTGCCGCTTCCAAGGTCAGTGCCACCAGGTCCTCTGGTTCCAAATTGTGCAGGTGGTTTTTTCCGCAAGCCCGTGCAATGGTTTGCGCTTCCAAAGTCATCACCTTGAGATAATTACGCAGGCGCCGGCCCCCTTCAATGGGATCAAAGCGTTTCATTAGCTCTGGATCTTGCGTTGTGATGCCCGCGGGGTCTTGTCCTTCATGCCAGTCATCATAAGCACCGGCGGTTGTGCCGAGTTTGTTGTAATCTGTTTCCCATTTTGGATCATTGTCGCCAAGCGCAATCAACGCGGCCGTGCCAATGGCTACTGCATCGGCCCCAAGCGCCATAGCTTTGGCCACATCAGCCCCCGTTCGAATACCGCCCGAGAGGATCAGTTGCACTTTGCGGTGCATGCCTAAGTCTTGTAGGGCTTTGACGGCTGGGCGCACGATGGCCAGGGTTGGCTGGCCTACATGTTCGATGAACACATCTTGGGTAGCCGCTGTGCCGCCCTGCATGCCGTCCAAGACAATTGCATCTGCTCCAGCTTTGATGGCCAGAGTAGTGTCGTAATAGGGGCGGGCACCAGCGACTTTAACATAGATTGGCACTTTCCAACCAGTGATTTCGCGCAGCTCTAAGATCTTGATTTCCAGATCATCCGGGCCGGTCCAATCGGGGTGCCGACAAGCCGAGCGCTGGTCAATACCTTTGGGCAGGTTGCGCATTTGTGCCACCCGGTCGCTGATCTTTTGACCCAAGAGCATACCACCACCGCCGGGTTTTGCGCCTTGACCAACTACGATCTCAATCGCATCTGCTTTGCGTAAATCATTAGCGTTCATTCCATAGCGCGAGGGAAGATATTGATAAACGAGTTTGGACGAATGTCCGCGCTCTTCAGGCGTCATGCCGCCATCGCCTGTTGTGGTTGACGTGCCGGCTTCTGACGCGCCGCGTCCAAGCGCTTCTTTGGCTGGACCGGAGAGCGCGCCAAAGGACATGCCGGCGATTGTGATGGGAATGTCCAAATGGATGGGATTGGCCGCATTCAATCCACCGATGGTGACATTAGTGTCGCATTTTTCACGGTATCCCTCCAAGGGATACCGCGAGATTGAGGCCCCCAGAAACAAAAGATCGTCAAATGTTGGGAGTTTGCGCTTTGCGCCACCACCGCGAATGTCATATATTCCTGTAGCCGCAGCACGACGAATTTCACTATTGATATCTTGTGTGAACGTTGCTGATTGCCGGGGCGTGGTGCGCGGGATACCGCTGTCATTATTGTTCATTTCTTAATCCCTTAATAGGCATTATCGACGTTGAAATTGTAGAGGGTTCGAGCAGAGCCGAAGCGCTTGAATTCCGCCGGCTTTGCATCGCATTCGCCTTGTAGCAAAAGCTCACGCAGAATTTCCATATGCTCTGGGCGCATTTCTTTTTCTTCGCAATCTGCCCCAAGTGATTTGACTGATCCGCGTACGAAGATGCTAGCCTCATAGCAGCTGTCACCCAACGCGTCGCCGGCATCGCCACAGACCACTAAATTGCCTGATTGCGCCATAAAAGCGGACATATGGCCAATATTGCCGTGGACGACTATGTTAATTCCCTTCATTGAAATCCCACAGCGCGAAGAGGCGTTGCCTTTGATAACCAAAAGTCCACCATTACCAGTGGCGCCGGCGTATTGGCTGGCGTCCCCGTCAATTACAACTTTGCCGGACATCATATTTTCTGCGACGCCGGGACCGGCACTGCCTTTGATGTTCACTGTGGCCTGTTGGTTCATGCCTGCGGAATAATAACCAGTTGAGCCA
>CALGEE010000398.1 GCA_937881525.1 uncultured Sphingomonadales bacterium
CCGCCGCCCCTAAACCCCCAACTTGGCCAGCAGCCACGATCCAGTCTTTCACATCCGATCCAGGTGAAAGCTGCTTGAATGCGTTGAGGCGAGCCGCATAGCGAGGGCGATTGGCGCGAGTCATTTCTTATCAAACAGATCTGGACGATCAATCTCAATAGCTTCTAAGTGCAAAAGCAATTGGCTCAAATGCTTCTTTGTCGCCTGTCGCGCCGCTTTTGGGTCACGCGCTTTCAGCGCTGAAACGATGGCCTTATGCTCGGCAAGCGTTTCGGCCACTCGATGTGGGTTTGGCAGAATTAATTGCCGCGCTCTATTGACTTGAAGCCAACTTGTTTCTGCCATCGTCGCCAGGCGCCGGTAATTGGTAAAGCTCAATATCAAATTGTGCATTTCGCTGTCTAATTGGTAGAAACCCTGAACGTCTAGGTCATCCACAAAGGCTTGTTGAACCAAAAGATTTCTTTGGAGCATTTTAACTTGATCATCAGTGATAGTTTTTGCAACAAGCTCAACGGCGGCGATTTCCAACGCTTCGCGCAAGAATGCTCCTTCTCGAATTTCAGCCATCGAAAATCGAGCAACAAAGGTGCCTGCCTGCGGAACAACATCAACCAGACCTTCAGCCGCTAACCGCGTCACCGCTTCAGATACCGGACTACGAGAAATATCTAATTGTTCGCAGATATCCTGTTTGCGCAAGATTTGCCCAGGCTCATAAGCCAGTGATAAAATCGCGTCCTTCAGGCTATGGTAGACACGGCTCGACAAGCTGCCGTTGTAGGAAGATAAAGGCGTCAAATGGACTGAAAGCTCAATTGTTGACATGCTAGAATGTTAGCTTAATTTTTTGACTATGACAAGCGGCTAACAACATCAAAAGAAGAGCCATGAGCACTGCAGCTCGGCGACATTATTTCATCAGGAAACCAGCCAGGCTCTAGATTAGGCTAACAGCCTACAGTATCGATGCTAGAGGGTCAAAAAATGGAGAAGGGCATCCAAGGACTAGGTTGTCAGCGCCAATGCATCTCCGACTTAGCTCACCCATACTTTCCCTGTCGGAAATGTATAACTTTCGATGCTATCAGCCTTCATTTCGACGGAGAAGCCCGGCTTTTGCGGCGTGAGGTAATACCCGTTTTTTGTGCGCACGGGATCGAGGAAATGATCATGCAGGTGGTCAACATATTCGAGTACCCGGTTTTCCAAATTTCCTGATACGGCAATGTAATCTACAAAGCTCATGTGCTGGATCAGCTCACAAAGTCCGACCCCGCCCGCATGTGGGCAAATTGGGATGTTAAACTTATCAGCCATCAGCATGACGCCCAGAATTTCATTGGGCCCGGCCAGTCGGCAGCTGTCTACCTGACATACGTCGATAGCTTTGGCCTGCATCAACTGCTTGAACATCACGGCATTGTGGCAATGCTCTCCAGTTGCTACTTTGATCGGAGAGACTGCGCGCGCAATTCGGGCGTGGCCCAAAATATCATCCGGGCTAGTCGGCTCTTCGATCCACCATGGGTCAAACTCAGCCAATCGGTCCATGTTAGCGATTGCTTCTTCAACACCCCAGACCTGATTGGCATCCATCATAAGAAACCGGTCTGGCCCAATTTCGCTCCGAATAATCGCTGCGC
>CALGEE010000399.1 GCA_937881525.1 uncultured Sphingomonadales bacterium
CACCTATATCCTTCTAATTTACGGGATTATAGTTTGCATAATTCGATTTTCTTGAATCTCTTTAATAGTCTAGTTTCAAGGCATCCGGTACATGGTTACGCGGCGTAAACTGACTTTGCGTGCCGGTTTCGGTCTGAAAACATTGCGTAAGAAAGAGCCTCGATATGCCGTTTAGCACTTACCGCCCCGATTTGATGGGCACAGCCACCGTGAATGTAGACCGACCGTTGGTGTGTGGCGAATGGGCTACATTGAACTTGACTTATACCGCCGGGCATTTCGGCATTGATGATCTGGGTAGCTTGAAGATTTCGATCCGTTCAGCCTCTGACGAAACGTCACCCCAATTCGACGACCCCAAAGCCCCTGGATACACAACGATCACTGCGTCGAACGGGGCGCGGCTGAATGTGTCGTATCGCAAGAACAGCAACATCCGGCCATGGGGTAACACACTGCATATCCAATGCCTCAACTTTCTGTCGGCGGGGGATACTATCACCGTCCAGTTGGGGGATCGATCTCAAGGGTCGCCGGGCCTTCGGATGCAGACCTTTCGTGAATTTTCTCATGAATATCGGTTCCATGTGGATGCTTTCGCAACATATGATTTTGTTGTCCTGCCGTACGAGCAGCAGCCGAAGATTGAACTGATTCCCGGCCTAGCCGCGAGGCATGTTGCGATTCTGCCTACCCTACGCACCGTGAACGATATGTTTGCACTTGGGCTGAAAGCTGAGGACCGCTGGGGCAACCCAACCGAGGCAGATAATGCCAGTTACAGGCTGCACCCATCGCGCCCGGTCAAAGGCTTACCTGAGCGTATTTCGATGGCCGATAGCACAGAAGGCGTACTTCGCCTTGACGGGCTAAATGTGGCAAGCGCGGGAGAGTTGTTTGTCGAGATGATTGATGACAGAGGCACGGTCGTCGCCCGCTCAAACACTTTACGCAGTACGGATCATGGCGAAATGCGGCACTATTGGTCGGATATGCACGGTCAAAGCGGCGAGACAGTGGGCACTAACACTGCGCGACAGTATTTCGCTTTTGGCCGCGATAAGGCCCTGATCGACATTTGTGGGCATCAAGGCAATGATTTTCAGATCACCGACACGTTCTGGGCGGAGTTGAACCAGCTTACCGCAGAATTTGATGAACCGGGCCGTTATTTGGCCGTGCCGGGCTATGAGTGGTCAGGCAACACATCTGTCGGAGGCGATCATAATGTCTGGTATCGAACCGAAGGAAGACCGATTTACCGCGCACAACGTTCACTTGTCATGGAAGATTCAACAGACAAAAATGTCTGCCTCGACGCCAAGGCTCTGTTCGCTCATCTCAAAGACGAAGACGCTCTGGTTGTCGCTCACGTCGGCGGGCGCTATGCCGATATTTCCTTTGCCCATGATGCCAAACTGGAACCTTCGGTCGAAGTGCACTCCGCTTGGGGAACATTCGACTGGATCTTTGAAGATGCACTCAAGGCTGGCTACCGTGTCGGCATTGTTGCCGCGTCGGACGGGCACAAGGGACGTATTGGCGCAAGCTATCCCGGCGCGGGAAAATTCGGCTCGATGGGAGGACTGACCTGTCACCTTATGCCGTCGCTTGACCGTGACAGTCTGTTTGCTGCCTTCCGCCGCCGCCGCCATTACGCATCCACAGGCTGCCGTCCTTTTATCGACGTTAGCGTCCCGCATCTGACCGATGCCATCGTGCGGATTTCGGATGCTGAAAGTGAAACGGTCACGACAGCGCAAATCGGCGACATCGTCACCTGCTCCAACTCCGAGGCCGAACTGCAGTTTGATATTTCTGCCCATGTCGGGATCGAACGGATCGATATCAGGGATGGTGTGCACCTTCTGAAACGCATTCTGACTGAGCCCGAAAAACGAAGGGCCGGGCGGCGCCTTCGGATCCAGTGCGAAGGCGCCGAGTACAGGGGCCGGGGGCGTCTGGTCAATTGGAACATGACAGTAACAGCAGTGTCGGCCGCCGTTCAGAAAGTATCGCCGATCAATTTTTGGAATCCTGACAGCACCGTTGAGGTCGACGGCAACACCGTTCATTGGGAGAATGTCACCACTGGAGGGTTTCACGCAGTCGATGTCTGGCTGGATGACACAACAGGCGGCTTTTTGCAGCTGCGCAACAACGATTCTGAATTCCAAGTAGATATGGCGGAGTTGGGCACAGAGGATATGGTCTACGATCTCGGCGGCCTCGGCAAAGCTATTCGGATCACGCGTCTGCCTGACGAACAGCTTGTCGCAACAATTCAAGACCACCTTCGCCTACCGCTGATCAAAGGAGAAGAGCGCTGCCTCTATCTACGCGTGACTTTCGAAGATGGACATGTAGCGTGGACAAGCCCGATCTACCTGACAACCCCATGACATAGAAAGCTTATATTTATTCATAGCGTCCAAATTGACTCTGGGTCACGAATGTCCGCGACTAGGCAATGATGGTTTCGTTGCCCACTAATTGGAGACAATGCTTTCTACGGCACTGTCAGACAAAACGAGCTTGAGACGGGCAGGGTGG
>CALGEE010000400.1 GCA_937881525.1 uncultured Sphingomonadales bacterium
AAAAACATCATGAAACACATCGGGCTCTTGCAGATAATCCGACTGTTCCGGCGTTCGGATAAAATTTCCAGCAGGGAACCGCCGATTGGCAAGGTGGTCGAAAAACACGGCGTCTGGTACAAGGCCAGGTACGGCGACAATCTGCCAGCCCGTTGCCGCCATTAACTTTGCATTCAATTCGCGATAATCAGGAATGCCGGGACGAGAGAGCTTAAGCACATCGATACCGCGCAAAAAGGCGTCGGCGGCGCGCCTAGGCAGCATCGCAGTCTGCCGGGCAAACAGCGTGTCCCACATGGCATGCTCATCCGCGCTGAACCTGTCCCAGTTTTGTGGCACGCTCCAATCTGTATTCGGCCCGGCAGGCGGCGTTTCATAGACGTGGCTGATATTTTTCATGCCAACTGGTTACACTTGAAACCACTTAGCAGCAACCGCCCTGTGTTAGATTTACGCGCTTTCGACGATATTCACCCAAGCAGCTTCATCTATAACCTGAATACCAAGCGCTGTTGCTTGTTTCAATTTCGACGCCGCACCTGGGCCAGCCACGACAAGGTCGGTCTTGGCACTCACTGAACCTGCTGATTTCGCCCCAAGCGCCTCTGCTTGCGCCTTGGCCTCGTCGCGGCTCATGGTTTCGAGCTTGCCTGTGAAAACAATCGTTTTTCCCGTCCACGCGCTTTCGCGAATGTTCGACACATAAGCAGGCGGCTGAACCTCGTTCAAAAGGTCATTCCAAACCGACAGATTATGCGGCTCGTGGAAAAACCCCCCCAATGCTTCGGCGACCGCGCCGCCGACCCCGTCAATGGCCGTAACGTCCGCAATGGCCACCTCATCGGATTGCGCGAGCCTTTGGCCGACCTTGCCAACTTCGGCAACCGACCCAAAGGCCTTAAACAAATCGCGTGCCGTGACGGTGCCAATGTGCCGGATACCAAGGCCAAAAAGCAATTTTGCGCCATCGGGCGCACGCGTAGCTTCGATCGCTGCTAACAGGTTATCCACAGACTTATCCTGCCATCCGCCGCGCGATAGAATGTCACTACGGCGGCTGCGCAACCGGAAAATATCTGCAGGGCTTTCGAGCCACCCAAGATCGAAAAACTCTTGAATGGTCTTCTCGCCAAGCCCTTCAATGTCCAGCGCGCCGCGACTGACAAAATGGATGAGGCGTTGCACCCGCTGTGCCGGACAAATCAATCCGCCAGTGCAGCGCACATCAACCTCGCCCTCTTCCGCAACCGCTTCGGAACCACATTCCGGGCAAAGTGACGGAAATGCATAAGCAGAACGCGCTGTCTCACGCGTCAGGTTCTCCACGATCTGGGGAATGACATCCCCTGCCCGTTGCACCAACACGCGGTCACCGGGGCGCATCCCCAGACGGTCAATCTCGTCACGGTTGTGCAACGTAACGTTGGACACCACCACGCCGCCCACTGTAACGGGCGCGAGACGGCCGACAGGGGTCAGCTTACCGGTGCGACCCACCTGAATATCGATTTGCTCCAGCGTTGTTTCCGCGCGTTCTGCAGGGAATTTATGCGCGATCGCCCAGCGCGGTGATTTGGCGACAAAGCCAAGCCGATCTTGCCGATCCAAACGGTCAACCTTGTAGACAACGCCATCAATGTCATAGGGCAGGTCCGCCCGGCGCCGCTCAATATCGGCATAATGCGCCAATGCGGTTTCAACATGGTCGAAACGCAGCAGTAACGGCGACACAGGCACACCCCATGCCGCAATCGTTGCCATAACTTTGCTTTGGGTATCGAAGGGTAATGCGCTTACTTCACCCCAGCCATGTGCAAGAAAACGTAATGGGCGCGACGCCGTTACCTTCGCATCCTTTTGCCTTAGCGACCCAGCAGCTGCATTGCGCGGGTTAGCAAAAAGCTTTGCGTCCTGTGCTTTCTGCGTTTCATTGATCGCAGCAAAGTCGGACTTGGCCATGTAAACCTCGCCACGTATCTCGAAGATATCTGGAACGGCTCCGTTTAATCGCTGCGGGATGTCTGAGATATAGGCGACATTGGCGGTCACATCTTCACCCACACTGCCATCGCCGCGCGTCGCAGCCTGTTTCAGGACGCCTTGTTCATATCGCAACGACAGCGAAAGCCCATCAATCTTGTCCTCCGCTGTCAGGGCAACCTCTACGTCCGCAGCAAGGTTTAGGAACCGACGCACCCGGGCAACAAAATCACGGACGTCCTGCGCCTCAAACGCATTGTCGAGGCTCATCATCCGCTTAGCATGGGTGATCTTCTTGAGGCCTGAACCTTCCACCGCAGCGCCAACCTGTTTGTTGGGGCTATCCGCGCGCACGAGGTGTGGGAATGCCATCTCCAGTTCCGTATTGCGGCGCACCAGCGCGTCATATTCCGCGTCAGATATCTCTGGCGCGTCTTCGGCATGATAACGCTTATTGTGGTACGAAATCTGTCTCGCCAACCGCATAAGCTCATTGGCTGCATCTGCTTCCGAACTCACTCATTTACTCCAGTGATAGGGTTAGCCACGTCGAATGTCACACGAAACAAACGGTTTGGCCGCGCCAGTTCATAGGTCAATGTTTGCTGCGGCTCTAGTTCAAATGCCCAAACGTTGGCATTCGAAACAGTGCGGCCTTCTTGCGTGAACATTGCCTTGGAATAAGCATCCACGGAAAATTCCTGACGCGTGGCAGTCCCCTGCTGCGCAGTATCGCCGCCATATTGCGAAACGGGGTCGTCAGTCCCGTATTTTAACATGTGCCGATGTTTTAGACGCAGGCCACTATCTATGCGCGCAATGATCCACGTGCGCGATCGGTCTTCGCCGACATCGAACGAGATCTGGATTTCCCGGTCGGTGCAGGTGCGCACATGCGCTTGCATTTGGGCGTTAGCGAAGCTTGCATCGCTGTCATCGCCAGCGGCCAATTTGCCATTGAAGCTTTTACCGCAAAGTGCGGACATACGCTCGAAAAACTTTTCTGCTGGCTGGGGTGGAGTTTGCGCCGTCGCACATCCGCTGACCAACAAGGCAACCAAAATTTCTAGCTTTTTCATACCGTCTCCATCAGGCGTTCTGCTTGCGCTCTAGCCTCATCGGTCACCTCTGCCCCAGAGAGCATACGTGCGATTTCCTGACGACGTGCCTCGGCATCAAGCAAGGTAACACCGGTCCGTGTAACAGTGCCCAGGCTCGATTTCGCGATAAAATAATGCGCCTTCCCTTTTGCAGCCACTTGCGGGCTATGGGTAACAGCCAATAATTGTGTGCGGGTGGCCAAGCGCGCAAGACGTTCGCCAATGGCGGCGGCTACAGCGCCACCCACACCTCTGTCGATTTCGTCGAAGATAATCGTAGCAGCGCCACCTTCTTCAGCCAACGCAACTTTCAGCGCGAGGATGAAGCGGGACAATTCACCACCGGATGCAATTTTAGCCAACGGCGCAAATGGCGCGCCGGGATTGGTCGAAATCAGAAACTCGACGCGGTCCATGCCATCTGCAGTCCATCGGTCTTCGGATAGCTTCTCCACTGCCGTTTGAAACTGCGCGGCATCAAGCTTCAATGGAGCAAGCTCGTTTTTAACGGCTGCATCCAACTTTACCGCAGCCGCAGTCCTGGCTGCAGACAATGCGCTCGCCGACTGAACATAGGCGTTGTGCTTTGCCGCCACCTCAGCCTCAAGCAAAGCAAGTCCTTCGCCTCCTGCCTCAATTGAATTCAACTGTGACGTCAGCCGTTCCTGCAAAGCGATTACACCATCGGGGGCGATATTATGTTTACGCGCAAGTGCCCGCAGTTCGAACAATCGCTCCTCAATCTCGTCAAGCCGCGCTGGTTCATATTCGATCGCACGCGCCGCCGCGTTCAATTTATCTTCAGCATCGCTTGCCTCAATAACGGCGCGATCCAGTGACGCCAGCGCTTCGGCCAATAATGGATGAGCATCCGCCAATCGGTCAAGCTTGCGGGCAGCACTGCGAATGAGTGACAGACCGCTTTTGGGCCCGTCAAAATTTTCCAGCACCATCTTCAAATCCTCGGCAATGCGCTCGCCCTTTTGCATTTCGGAACGTTCACCGGCGAGCTCCTCTTCCTCCCCCGGCTGCGGATGGAATGCCGCGAGTTCCGCAACCGAATGTTCAAGCCACTCACGATCACGCGCCGCATTTTCCAGAGCCTCGCGGGCAATATCGAGCCGAGATTTAGCATCCTGCCATGCAGCAAAATTGGCGGAAACGGTTGCGGTATCGCTCCGGCCAAAAGCATCCAACAAACCGCGATGCCCACGTGCGTTCAGCATGCCGCGATCATCATGCTGGCCGTGGATTTCTACCAAAGCCGCCCCGACTTCCCGCAAAAGTGCTGCCGAGCAGGGCTGGTCATTGATAAATGCCTTGCTACCGCCATCGGCCTTAACCGTCCGGCGAATGATTAAAGGCTCATCCATCTCAATGTCGATGTCGTTATCTGCAAGCAACGCCGCAACATACGCGGGCGATTCAAAGCTGGCCGTGACTTGCGCCTTTTCCGCGCCCGACCTTACAAACCCGCTATCCGCGCGCGCGCCAAGCGCAAGACCAAGCGCGTCTAGCAATATAGATTTACCCGCCCCGGTTTCACCCGTGAGAACGCCAAGTCCGCCTGCAAAGTCTAGGTCCAGTGCCTCGATCAGTACGACGTCGCGGATCGAGAGCCCCGTTAGCATGGCATTACGCGGCGGGCGCGTTCTTCTGCATCAAGTTATAGGCACGGGCATACCATTCGCTGCCCGGATAGTTGGCGCCCAGAACGGCCGATGCCTTCTTTGCCTCTTCCGGCACGCCCATCGCAAGATAGCTTTCGGTCAGGCGATACAGAGCCTCTGGTGCGTGCGTGGTCGTGTCATATTTCTCAACCACTTCGCGGAAGCGCAACGATGACGCGAGCCACAGCGCACGGCGCTGGTAGAAGCGTCCAATTTCCATTTCCTTGCCTGCCAAATGATCACGCACAAGATCGATCTTCAACGTCGCATCGGACGCATAACGCGACGCGGGATAACGACGCTGCACTTCACCAAGAGCTGCAAGCGCCTGTTCGGAAATTTTCTGGTCGCGGGTCACATCGCTAATTCGCTCATAATAGGACAAAGCGATCAGATAATAAGCGTAAGACGCATCCTTGTTGCCGGGGTGGATCGACAGAAAGCGGCGCGACGATTGAATCGACTCGTTATACTTCTGGGCCATATAGTAACTGAATGCGCTCATCAGCTGTGCCCGGCGCGCCCAAGGCGAGTAAGGATGCTGGCGCTCAACCTCATCAAACAAAGCTGCGGCAACTTCATATTGCTTGTTATCAAGCTTGTTCTTGGCCGCTCCATACAGCGTATTCACGTCACGCGCGACATAACGGGTATTACTACCCGGCTTCGCACCGCCGCCGCCCAGACCGAGTACGGCGCAACCAGAAAGCATGAAAGATGCGGCCAACACCGCCAAGGGCACGAGGAATTTTTTGTTCATGAATGCTCCCTAGATAATCTTGCCCGCCCCGCCAAGCCTTTTGCTTGGCCCGGTGCATAAACCCGCAATAAGCGTGGCCGATATGTTCTGTATCGGCGATGAACTGCTGTCCCATTAGCCACAAAAAAAGGGGCCGCCGAAGCCACCCCTTTCCTCTCCAATCCTTTACGGATTTAATCTTTCAAAAAAGCTGGCACATGGTCGGGATCGCCCCCGCCCGTGTTTTCGCCTTCTGAACGCTCTTGGCGTGGACCACGGTCGCCGCGGCCTTCACCACGTCCACCGCCATCACGACGCGGTCCACGGTCGCCACGGCCTTCGCCGCGTCCACCACCGCCACCTTCACGACGGGGCCCGCGATCGCTGCGATCGCTCTTTTCGCGCGGCGGGCGTGTGTCTTCCAACTCTTCACCAGTTTCTTGATCAACAACGCGCATCGACAGGCGAACCTTGCCGCGCGGATCGATTTCGAGAACCTTGACCTTAACGTCCATGCCTTCGCTGACAACGTCCCTAACCTTCTCAACGCGCTCGTTGCGCATTTCGCTGACGTGGACGAGACCGTCCTTGCCGCCCATGAAGTTTACGAATGCGCCGAAATCAACGAGGTTGACGACCTTACCGTCATAGATCTTGCCGACTTCTGCTTCTTCAACGATGCCGGAAATCCACTTACGTGCTGCTTCGATCTGCGCAATATCGGACGACGAAATCTTGATAAGACCTTCGTCATCAATATCGACCTTTGCACCGGTAGTCGCAACGATTTCGCGAATGACCTTGCCGCCCGTACCGATAATGTCGCGGATCTTCGCTTTGTCGATCTGCATTGTTTCGATACGTGGTGCGTGCGCGGACAATTCACCGCGGGCTTCGCCCAGTGCCTTGGCCATTTCACCAAGGATATGCGCGCGGCCTTCCTTGGCTTGGTTCAATGCAGCTTCAAAGATCTCACGGGTAATACCGGCAATCTTGATGTCCATCTGCATCGTGGTGATGCCTTCTGATGTACCAGCTACCTTGAAATCCATGTCGCCAAGATGATCTTCGTCACCCAAGATGTCGGATAGGATTGCGTAATCCTTACCTTCAAGGATCAGGCCCATTGCGATACCCGAGACAGGGCGCTTGATTGGGACGCCTGCGTCCATCATTGCAAGGCTTCCGCCGCAAACCGACGCCATCGACGACGAACCATTGGATTCGGTAATGTCGCTGGTGATGCGAATTGTGTAAGGGAACTCATCCTTGGTTGGCAACACGGCGTGCAGCGCGCGCCATGCCAGCTTACCATGGCCGATGTCACGGCGGCTTGGCGCGCCGAAGCGTCCCACTTCACCAACGCTGTAGGGTGGGAAGTTGTAATGCAGCATGAAGTTTTCATAATGCAGGCCACCAAGCCCATCGATCATCTGCTCTGCGTCCTTGGTGCCCAAGGTGCAGGTCGCGATGGTCTGCGTTTCACCACGTGTGAAAAGCGCCGAACCGTGTGAACGTGGCAAGAAATGCGTTTCTGCCAAGATTGGACGTATTTGCGAAGTTGTCCGTCCATCGATGCGTGTACCATCCTTAAGGATTGCACCGCGCACGATTTCAGCTTCAAGCTTCTTCATCAGCTTGCCTGCAGCCATCTGGTCCTGCGGGCTTGCATCTGTGAACGCTTCCTTCGCAGCAGCGCGCGCCGCATTTAGTGCGTTTGAACGTGCCGACTTGTCCGTCAGCTTATACGCTGCGGCAATATCCTTGCCGATAAGTTTCTTGAGCTTGTCCTTAGCAACTGAAATATCAGCCTGCTCTGCCATGGCCCAAGGCTCCTTCGCTGCTTGCTCTGCAAGCTTGATGATTGCCTTAACGACTTCCTTACATGCGTCATGCGCAAACAGGACGGCACCAAGCATAATTTCTTCCGAAAGCTCATTGGCTTCGGATTCCACCATCATCACCGCGTCATAGGTCGCCGCAACGACCAGATCGAGGTCGCCTTCGGCAACCTGTTCGTCGGTTGGGTTCAGAATATATTCGCCATTCAGGTAACCCACGCGTGCTGCGCCGATTGGGCCCATGAAAGGAACGCCCGAAATGGTCATTGCAGCCGACGCGGCGACGAGCGCCAGAATGTCAGGCTCATTCTCGCCGTCATAGCTAAGAACTTGCGCAATCGCATTGATTTCGTTGTAAAAACCTTCTGGGAACAACGGACGAAGCGGACGGTCGATCAGACGCGAAACGAGCGTTTCCTTTTCGGTCGCACCACGTTCACGCTTGAAAAAGCCACCGGGAATACGGCCAGCTGCGGAATATTTTTCTTGGTAGTGGACAGTTAGCGGGAAGAAATCCTGGCCATCCTTCACTGACTTTGCGGCGGTAACCGCGCAAAGCACAACAGTTTCACCAAGCGACGCCATAACAGCGCCGTCAGCTTGACGAGCAACTTTGCCCGTTTCGAGTGTCAGGGTTTGTCCGCCCCACTCGATTGATACAGTTTTCGTATTAAACATAGATTTTCCTTTGTCCCGCATGCCCAATGCGATGCGGGGCCTCTTGAGTTGCGGACATACCGATCCGCCGCGGATGAGGCATTTTCGAGCCCCGATGGCAGTCCAGCCTCATTGCTGGAATGCCCTGTTCATGCTCCCCCAAAACATATTCAGGAGGCGCAATACGCAAACGGCCCGCCAAAGAGGGCCGAGAGTGAATTTACTTACGAAGACCAAGCTTCGCGATAAGGGCGGCATAACGCGCGCCATCAATTTTTTTGAGATAATCGAGAAGCGAACGACGCTTGTTGACCATCTGGAGAAGACCACGACGCGAATGATTGTCCTTGTGGTGATCTTTAAAATGGGAAGTCAGGCCATTGATACGGTCAGTCAGGATTGCAACCTGCACTTCTGGTGATCCGGTATCGTTAGGCTCGCGTGCGTGCTCTTCGATGACTTGTGCTTTACGTTCTGCAGTAATCGTCATATTTTTCCTTCGAACATCATGGCATAAGGTTAAAGCCACGGACGGTTTTCAATGTCCCGTCAATGTTCTCCACCAGTGCGATAGGACACAAATCTACGCCCCTCGCCCAATGTAGCCCATCTTTCATGGCAATCCCGGTCAAGACGCGGCCCTGTTGAACCGCCCTTGCCTGTTCCAGGGAGAGATCCAGAGCCGGGATGTCGTCCAGCCCTGCCTCAAACGGCAAGATAATGTCTTCTTGGGCGGCTCCTTGGCCGAATGCATTCAGTTTGTCTAGCGAAATCGCGCTTTCTAGGGCGAACGGCCCGGCACGCGTGCGGCGCAGCGTCGAAACATGCCCAACCGTCCCCAGCGCATAAGCGATGTCACGCGCTAGGCTGCGGATATATGTGCCCTTGGAAACGTCAGCGGTGAGTGTGACCGCATTCAGCAGGTCGTCACGCTGAATGTAAGATTCTAGAGCGCCAATCACCGCAGTTGAAACACGTTCAGCATGACCGACGGAAAGATCGTGGACCGTCACTGCGCGCGACTTCATTTCAATAACCTCACCTGCCCGCGCACGCTCATAGGCGCGCTTACCATCTATTTTAATGGCAGAATAAGCGGGTGGAATTTGCTCTATCTGGCCAGTGAAATTTGGAAGAACAGCCGCCAACTCCTTCATAGTCGGACGATGGTAGGACGTAGCGACAACCTGCCCCTCCGCGTCCAAGCCGCTGGTTTCTGTCCCGAAACTTATCGTGAAATCATACATCTTGGATGCATCAAGCATGCGCCCGCATAATTTGGTCGCTTCGCCCAAGGCGATGGGCAGTACGCCAGTTGCGAGCGGATCAAGTGTCCCGCCGTGCCCGACCTTCACCTTGCCAAAGCCAGCGCTGCGCAAATTGCGCTTTACGGCTGCAACCGCCTGCGTTGAACCCAACCCTAGCGGTTTATCAAGGATGATCCAGCCATGCATGCTGATCTATCGTTCCGCCCGCGCCTCATTAAAATGTTTGCGGCACATCGCAACATAGCGATCGTCGCCACCGATTTCGGTTTGCGCGCCATCAACTACGGCTTTGCCAAATTCATCCACGCGTAAGTTCATTGTCGCTTTACGACCGCAATCACAAACGCCTTTCAACTCGATCAAATTGTCTGCGATCCCAAGAAGTGTAGCTGAACCAGGAAACAACTCACCCTGAAAATCGGTGCGCAGGCCATAGCATACCACCGGAATGCCCGCCTTGTCCGCAAGGCTGGCCGCCTGCCATACCTGCTCCTTTGTCAAAAACTGTGCTTCATCGATCAGCACGCAAGCCAAAGGTGTTTCCTGATGCTGGGCAAGCACTGCCTTTTCAATATCAGTACTGGATTCAAACCGGCTTGCGTTACCTGCGAGGCCAATACGCGAGCTAATCGCGCCAAAGCCCAGCCTATCATCAATCGCTGCGGTCCAAAGCATTACCGTCATGCCGCGCTCGCCATAATTGAACGCCGCCTGCAACAATGTGGACGATTTGCCAGCGTTCATCGATGCATAATAGAAATACAGCTTTGCCATTACGCAGCGTCGCCAGCTTGATCGCTTGCCTCATCCTCCGTCAGATCCTGCTGAACTTTTGGCTGCGACAATAAGCCTTCGATATGGGTTGCTTGGTCAAAACTATCGTCTGCGAGGAATTTCAGCTTCGCAGCGTATTTCATGCTCACACGGGCAGCGACTTCCTTCTGGAAAAACGCTGTGTTGGTGCGCAGAGCCTTAAGGACGACAGCTTCGTTCACCCCAAGCAACGGCTTAATGAACGCTGTCGCGTGCCGCAAATCAGGCGACATCCGCACTTCAGTTACGCTTACACTATGGCTGTTGAGGATATCGTCATGCACCTCTCGACGCGCAAGCAGTTCCGACAGTATATGCCGGAATTGCTCACCTACGCGCAGAAGGCGGACCGAGCGGCCTTCAGGACCTGTATCGTTATGTTTAGCCATAATTCTCGACTCTCAGGACCGAGCTAAAATCACAACGTCCGTTCACGCTCCTCGATCTCAAAGACTTCAAGCATGTCGCCTGCCTTGACATCGTTGGTATCCGCCAAGACGACACCACATTCGAGGCCAGCACGGACTTCGTCGATATTGTCCTTGAAGCGGCGCAGCGATGCAATCGTGGTTTTGGACACAATGACGTCTTCGCGGGTAAGGCGCGCGTACAAGCCCTTTTTGAGGATGCCTTCTGTGACCAAAAGACCAGCAGCCTTGTCGCGCTTGCCCGATTTGAAGACATCTTTGACTTCGGCACGCCCAACGACGGTTTCGATAATTTCTGGCCCCAATTCGCCCGCCATTTCCTTGGCGATGTCTGCGGTCAGGTGATAGATCACGTCGAAATATTTCAGACGTACGCGGTCACGCTTGGCCAAGGCGGCTGCCTTGGCGTTTGGACGCACGTTGAAACCGATAAGTGGCGCATTCGACGCTGCGGCAAGCAACATGTCGGATTCGGTGATGCCGCCAACGCCCGCCAGCAATACGCGGACCGTGATATCGTCGGTCGAGATATTGTTGAGCGCAGTAACGATCGCTTCGACAGAACCTTGCACATCGCCCTTGATAACTACCGGATATTCCATCGCACGCGTAGCAGACAGATTATTGAACAGATTTTCAAGATTTGGCGTGACCTGCGCCGTACGGACCTTAGTTGACTGTTCCTTACGGTATAATGCAACTTCCCGCGCACGCGCCTCGTTTTCAACCACCGTAAGAACGTCGCCTGCCGATGGAACACCGGTCAGGCCAAGCACTTCAACAGGTGTCGCCGGGCCAGCTTCCGAAACTTGCTGCCCCTTGTCGTTTACCAAAGCCCGAACCTTCCCGCTTTGTGCGCCGACAACGAAGATATCGCCGCGCTTCAGCGTACCGCGCTTCACAAGCACGGTTGCCACAGCGCCGCGGCCCTTGTCCAACTGCGCCTCCACCACAACGGCTTCAGCCGCGCGGTCGGGATTGGCCTTCAATTCCATGACTTCTGCCTGCAAAGCAAGTTTTTCAAGCAAGGTATCAAGGCCGGTTTTCTTGAGCGCCGAAACCTCGACGTCCTGAACTTCACCGCCCATAGCTTCCACGACAACTTCATGTTCAAGTAGACGCTCACGCACCTTTTGTGGATTTGCGCCTTCCTTGTCGACCTTATTGATCGCAACGATCATCGGCACATTCCCAGCCTTGGCATGCTTAATGGCTTCAATCGTCTGCGGCATCAGGCCGTCATCGGCTGCGACGACCAAGATCACAATATCGGTCACCGAGGCACCGCGTTGACGCATTTGCGTGAACGCTTCGTGCCCTGGCGTATCGAGGAAGGTAATGACAGAGCCATCCTTTGCCTTCACCTGATACGCGCCAATATGCTGCGTAATTCCACCAGCTTCGCCAGCTACAACATTTGCACCGCGCAAGGCGTCCAAAAGCGATGTCTTACCATGATCGACATGCCCCATCACGGTCACGACCGGAGGACGGGACTTCATCGTTTCGGTCGCGTCTACGTCTTCATCATGAGCGATATCGATGTCGGCATCCGACACGCGCGTGATGTTGTGGCCAAACTCTTCGACGAGCAATTCTGCGGTATCTTGGTCGATGGTTTCGTTGATTGTGACGGGCATGCCCATCTTGAACAGCGCCTTCACAAGATCGCTGCCCTTTTCCGCCATACGGTTGGCAAGTTCTTGCACCGAGATGGTTTCTGGCACGACCACATCGCGTGTTTGCTTGACCTGTGCCTGACGGTTGCCTCTGCCATGCGAACGTTTTTCTTTTTCGCGCGCACGCTTCAGCGCCGCGAGCGAACGCGCGCGCGCGCCATCGTCGCCTTCAAGCGCACGCGTCACAGTTAGCTTGCCAGATTGGCGGCGGTCATCCGCTGCACCACGCGTTGGGCGTTGCGGAGCTTTTTTAACGTCTTCACGCTCGCGCTCAGTGCGCTTTGGCGCTTCAACCGGCGTAAAGCGACGCGGCGCTGGGGTGGCACCGTCCTTGTTTGTGTCTTCGGCGGCAGGTTCGAACGGAGCAGTTACGACCGGTACAACCACTTCTGCAACGGGTGGTGGGGGCGGCGCAGCAGCGGCTTCCTTACGGTTTTGGGCACGCTGACGTTCTTCGTCTGCGCGTTGAGTGCGTTGTTCAGTTTCGCGGCGGCCGCTTTGTTCAAGCATTGAAAGGCGTGCTTCTTCGGCCTCGCGCAGCAGCTTTGCCTGACGCTCCTGACGGCTGAGCATGTCATTGCCGGTCGCCCGTGGCGCGGGCGCCACGGGCGCTGGTGCGCCAACAACAGGCGCAGCAGGCGGCGGCGGAGGTGC
>CALGEE010000401.1 GCA_937881525.1 uncultured Sphingomonadales bacterium
AAGCTTTACGATCATGGTTGGGCCGGGGTTGCCTGGCCCAAAGAATTTGGTGGGCTAGGGCTTTCCGGATTGCAGCAAGTCATTTGGTATGAGGAACTCGCCCGCGCGCGCGCGCCGCACTATATCAACACCACCTATGTGGCGCTGATGCATGCGGGGCCGACGCTTATTGCGCGAGGAACTGAGCAGCAAAAAGCGTTTCATCTACCCAAGATTTTATCGGGTGAGTCTCTGTGGTGTCAGGGCTTTTCCGAACCCAATGCCGGATCTGACTTGGCATCACTCAAAACGCGCGGGGTCGTCGACGGCGATTGCATCGTGGTCACCGGCGCAAAGATGTGGACCACCGATGCGCAGCACGGCGATTATCAGGAATTGCTGATCCGTACCGATCCGGAGTCACAACGTCACAAGGGGCTGACCTGGCTGATCTGTGACATGAAGTTGCCGGGCATGGGCATCAAACCCATCCGTACGATGATGGGCGATGAGCATATCAACACCGTGTTTTACGATGAAGTGCGTGTCCCGATTTCCAACGTGGTTGGAGAGATCAACGGCGGCTGGTCCACTGCGATGGCAACGTTGTCGTTCGAACGCGGTCTTGGCTTCATCGGCGATCAGTTGGAGCTATATGAACGCGTGGGCCGTGCTGTCGATATGGCAAGCAAGGTAAGGCTTGAGGACGGCACCTTGGCGATCGACGATGCCGGAATTTGGCAGAAACTTGCATCGCTAAAAGCGGATGCGATGGCGATCCGCGCGATGACGCTGGCCGATATTGCCGAAACAGATCGAACCGGACAGCCCGGTCCCAAAGGTTCAATGATGAAGTTGCTCGTCACCGGCACGCACAAAGCACTGAGCGAAGTTGTAGGCGACATGATGGGCTGGGATTTTCTCGAGTTTAACGGAGATCGCAGCGCGCATCCGTGGACCTATGACTATCTGTGGAGCTGGGTCTTCTCGATCTCGGGCGGAACCAACGAAATCCAGCGCGAGAATATCGCGGACCGCGTGCTCGGTTTACCCCGGGCGCGATGACCATGGCACCGCTTCGAATTGGATTTGCCGGGGCGAACGCCCAACGCGGCTGGGCCAAAGACGCTCATCTTGGGGCGATAAGTGCTGTGCCTGACTTGATTGTGCAGGCCGTTTCGGCCCGCACACAGGAGATTGCTGACGGAGCGAAAGCATTGTTTGGCGCGGCATCGGCCTATGACGATTCACTCGCGCTCGCCCGTGACACGCAAGTCGATATTGTCGCCGTTACGGTAAAGGTCCCCGAACATCGCGCCATTGTGCTAGCGGCGATTGCTGCGGGCAAGCATGTTTATTGCGAATGGCCGCTGGGGCGCGATTTGGCAGAGGCACAGGAAATGGCCGATGCCGCTCGCGCCGCCGGGGTGCATGTCTGCATCGGCTTGCAAGGTGGCAACAGCTGGGCCGTCCGCCACGCAGCGCAATTGGTACAGGGCGGCGCAGTTGGACGCCCGCTTTCGTTACGGGTTGTCTCGCCAACCGGCGGCTGGGGCGCGGAATCGCCGCCCAACTATGCCTATCTGCAAGACAAATCGAACGGTGCAACGCTTTCCACTATTGCCGGTGGCCACACGCTTTGCGCCATAGAAGCCGTCATCGGGGCCTTTACTCAAGTCACAGCGCGCGCCAGCATTTTGCGCGACACTATGACACTGATGGGCACGGGTGAGACAGTCAAACGCACCTGTGCCGACCATCTGCTCACCTTTGGCAAGCATGACAGCGGTTGTATCTCCTCTCTCGAAGTCGTCGGCGGCGTCACCGATTTACCTTTCCAGTTCGAACTGCGCGGAAGCAAGGGTTCGCTGTCCATCACCGGAGGCCATCCTGGTGGCTATCAGGCGGGAACATTGACTGTTACCACCAACCCGCCATCGCCGCGGCAGCCAGAGCAGGTCGCCACCGGCATCGGCACCCAATCCGTCAATGTAGCAGAGCTCTGGGCGCGCTTTGCCAGCGACATCCGCAGCGGAAAGCGCACGGTCCCCGACTTTGACCGTGCTGTCCGGCTCACGCGGCTGCTCGACGCGATTGATGCGTCGTCAGAAAACGGATCGACAGTTAGCCTTGGCGGCCAATAGTGCGAACGAGGGAATAGATGGCAACGCAAACCAGCAGCTCACCGCGCGCAGCGCAGCAGGTCGCCAGCCCCTATAGCTGGTATGTGGTATTCGTCCTAATCGTCGCCTATACTTTCTCGTTCATCGACAGGCAGATACTCACCCTGCTCGTTGGCCCTATTCGCGAGACGCTGCAGATCAGTGATACTCAGATCAGCCTTCTCCACGGCCTTGCCTTTGCGCTGTTCTATTCGATCATGGGTATCCCCATTGGCAGGATGGTCGATAGCCGCAAACGCACGACGATCATCGCCGGCGGCATTGCGGTTTGGAGCCTGATGACTGCGGTCTGCGGTCTCGCGCAGAACTTCATCCAGCTTTTTCTTGCACGCATTGGAGTCGGAGTGGGGGAGGCGGCGCTGTCGCCGGGAGCCTATTCGATGATCAGCGATGAATTTCCACCCGAACAGCGCCCACGCGCGATGAGCCTGTATATTAGCGCGGCCTATGTCGGCGGCGGCATCGCGACCATTGCGGGCGGCGCGCTGAT
This sequence comes from uncultured Sphingomonadales bacterium, assembly GCA_937881525.1. GTDB lineage: Bacteria > Pseudomonadota > Alphaproteobacteria > Sphingomonadales > Sphingomonadaceae > Sphingorhabdus_B. The sequence continues at coordinate 2,653 of CALGEE010000401.1, forward strand.
CGCGATGATGCCCCCGGTCAACCTGCCGTGGATCGGGCATATGGAGCCGTGGCAGGCACTGTTTGGCGTCGTCGGCCTGCCGGGCCTGCTTGTTGCTATGTGGGTTTTGACTCTGAAAGAACCAGCGCGCACCGGCTTGATTCCCGGGCCGCAGCCCTCCTTCCGTCAGGTTAGAACCTTTATCGCGGCGCGGCGCGGGGCGTTCGGCTATCTGATCCTCGGCTTTGCGATGAGCGGCGTGATGTGGCAAGCGGCGATTGCGTGGATTCCCACCTATTTCATCCGCATCTTTGGCTGGACCGCGAGCGAAGTTAGCCTGCCCTACGGCCTAATCTCGATGGTCTGCGGCATGGGGGGGATAATCCTTGGCGGATGGCTTGCTACACGTATGCGGCAGAACGGCAAGCTCGATGCCAACATCCTCATCGGGCTGCTCGCAATTGCCATTGCGTTGCCTTCAGGCATTACTGCAACTTTCATGACGGCGCCAGAACCCGCGCTGGCGCTGTTCGGTGTCTTCTTGTTTGGCTGTGCGATGCCTTGGGGCAGCGCAGTAGCTGCCCTACACGAAATTACCCCGAACCAGATGCGGGGCCAGATCTCCGCCATCCATCTTTTTTGCCTGAGCCTGATTGGCACCGGCGTGGGACCGACATTGGTCGCACTGTTCACCGACAGGCTCTTCAAAAATGACGCCGCCTTGGGCAGCTCGATTGCACTGACAATCGCAATTGCCGCACCTATTTCTGCGCTGCTGTTGTTAATGGCTAGGCGGCCTTATCGAGAGGCTTTGGAGCGCGTGGATTTTTAGCCCATGTCAGCATAAACTGACCAATCCCCTGCATATGCGACCCCACCCGGCCAAAACTCGCTCCCGCTCACCTTGCGGAAATAATGCACCGTGCGCGCCAATGACCCAGCCGAAGAGCGCGGTTCCATGGCGATGCCACTGGGCGATTGGCCCAATGCGCGGGCGACGAATTCGCCGATGGTGAAAGCAAGGTCGTCGGTCTGCTGCGCGGTCATTACCAATTGGTCGCCGGGGCAATAGCGGCGCGGTTCGACCTGAAGGTCGCTAAGTTCGCCGCGCTTCATCGCGACATGGCCGGGGACATTCGCGACCTCGACGCTGTGTACATTCTCGTACCATGTCTGATATTCCTCAAACCGCCCCGCGACATAATTGCCGAGCAACACGCTGATTCCCGACAGCGGTTTATCGCGCGTCCAATTGGGGCTACCCTTCCAGTCCCCATACAGACGGTAGCTGTGGATGCGTTCACTGTCGTCAGGCTTGATTAGCCCCGAATCTCGAGCGTCTGCCAGCAATGGGCCGAGCGCAGGAAGATCGATTTCGGGCGTGACATAATCAAAGTCATAGACACTCATAAAACGCCACGGTTGATAGGCATCGCCCAATTGCGCTTCGGTGATTTCAAAGCGCTCAGCATAGGTTAGCCCACGCAGTCGGGCCAACGCTTCACGGTGCGGCCCGTCGAACCATGTCGCATAATCAGCCAGTTTCTCGCTCGGCACATTGTGGAGGTGAATCGTTGTGTACAGCGCCATATCGCTCTCCTTATTCTAACAATTTGAAATTCTGCGTCTGTGCATAGGCCAGATCGTCAGGGGTATCGATGTCGCACGCCAGACCTGTTCGCTCGATTATCGCCAGCACATTGCCCAGCCTTAACTGGTGACGCGCAAAGCTATCCGCGCCAAAGGCAAAACATAAACCATTAGGCCGTGTGCGGAACGCCAACGCGTTGGTCCCCTGCCCATGACGGTCGGGTGCGATAGCAGAGCCTGACGAATCTGCCGCATCGAGCAGTGCGGCAATGTCGTACGCAGTCACCAGCGGCAGATCGCCGTGGATGATGAGTATGTGGCTCGGGATGGTCGCTGCAAGGGCATCAAGTTCCGCATTGAGGCCGCGCCCCTGATCGAGCGCATGCCGCACCGGCCAGTCCGCAATGGGGCGGGGAGAGAGCATGATGATATCATCAATGGCAACTACGGCACGCAATTCTGTAATCACATGGCATGCCATTTGGTCGCCCAGTCGCTGGCGTTCCTTTCCCGATAAAACGGGTGCGAGGCGAGATTTCCGGTCTGCGCTGAGTTTCAGTGGCAGGATCGCGGTCCAGCCGGTCATGCCAATTCTGCCGCCAGCGCCAGTGCCGCCTGGGCAACGCGCATCTTGTCTTCCAGTGTCTGCATCAACGTGTCAGTCTGCCCCACAGCCAGTCCGACCACATCGCACCGATCACCGCTGTCGATCAGCAGGCCATCAAGAATGGCACTATAGTGGCGCGCAATGCTGTCGTTATCGACGGCCAACCCCAATTCGACCATCAGCTTTGCAGTCGGCCCTTTTAGCGCGTGCCCGCCGATCAGCGGCGACACCGCAATGACTGGCGCCTTGCACTGGATCAGCGCATCGCGGATGCCGGCTACCGAAAGCAAAGGATCGACACTAAGCCAAGGATTAGACGGGGCAATCAGGACAGTGTCGGCGGCGAGGATGGCCTCAACCACGCCTGCAGCGGGCCGCGCCGTTTCTGCCCCGCCGAAACGGACGGCGCGCACGGCAGGTACGCAGCGGCGCTCGACAAAATAGCGCTGAAATTCCAGCACACCCTCATCGCTGTCGATCATGGTTGCCACCGGATCATCGCTCATCGGCAGGATGTTTGCTCTTATATCCCACGCCTTCGCAAATTGAGCCGTGATTGCCGAAAGCGTTTCGCCCTTGGCCAAGAGCGCCGTGCGCAACACATGCACCGCCACATCCATATCGCCCAGCATAAACCAGTCTTCGCCGCCCAACTCCTTCAATGCCGACAGGAAAGCCCAGCTCTCACCCTCACGGCCCCAGCCCTGCGCGGCGTTGGCTTTGCCCGACAGGGTGTAGAGCAACGTATCGATATCTGGCGAGATGTGCAGGCCCAAATGGTGAAAATCGTCGCCAGTGTTTACGATGGCAGTGACGCTAGCGGGATCGACCGCATGGATCAGCCCCAGCACCAGCTTGGCACCGCCTACCCCGCCGGTCAGGACGACGATTCCGCTCATCGAAACAGATCCTCTGCCGCCGGACGCACCAGTGCCGACGCGGGACGGTTTTCGCCGGAAAAGACATAGCCACGCACCAAAGCCGCCGGAATGCCTTCTGCGCCTTCGCCCGTGGCAAGGTTGGCCGCCGTTGCCACCATGTCGGCAAGGGCAATCTGGGTGACTTCAAGCACGCGGCCATCACGGTCAATCTCGCCGCGCCGGTCGATCAACGCAGGCAGACCTGCGGCACCAATAGCCACAGCAACAACGCCCATCCGCCACGGTCGCCCGAAACTGTCGGAAATAACCACCGCCGTGCCCAAAGCGTCGGACAAAGCGGCAGCGCTGGCATCTGGATCGGCGGGTAACAACAAAGCGCGATCTTCACTGCCACCGCCGATATTAGAACGATCAATCCCGCTATTCGCCATGACCTGTCCGTGGCGATTCCGGGTAATGAGCACATGCGGCGCGGCGCGGACGACGCCTTCAGCTTCTTGCAAAACGAGTTCGACCAAACGCGGTTCCTTGCGCGTGAGGTCTGCCAGCCGCAACGCCTCTTCACTTGGCACCACGCCATCCATCGCGACAAAGCGCCCTTCCGCCTTGGACACGATCTTTTGGGTGACTACCAATATGTCGCCCGCGCGCGGCTCCAGCCCGTTCTGTTCGAGCGCCTCGCGCAGCAGCCTGGCCAGATCGTCACCGGGGCGGACTTCGCCCATCCCGGTCAGCGGGTGAATGCAGATCATGCGCGCCAGCGGAAGTCAGGCTTCGGGCTCGATCAGCGTGCCCGTGACCCGTATGCCCGCACCGTCAACCTTGTAGGTCTTGTTGATAAAGATAAGGATCGATGTCATCGCCTCGGCCGCC
>CALGEE010000402.1 GCA_937881525.1 uncultured Sphingomonadales bacterium
TCGGGGTCCAGCACACTGGTCACACCCGCACGGAGCAATTTGCGCGCATTGTAGGATGCCACAAGTGCGGACAACCCGTTGCGGCGTTGAAAGAAGATTTCGGAATTTGAACCCGCGTCATCGAACGACAAGTGACAATGTGTGTCGATCAGGCCCGGCATAACGGTCTGACCCGTCGCATCGATCCGCCTGAGGTTAGGGATTGACGCCGCCTGTGTGTCTGCGGTTTCGCCAACTGCTGCGATTTTGCCATCCTGAACCAGAACCGATCCGTCAAACGCGGGCGCACCCGTGCCATCAACGATCCGGCCGTTTTCAATGATAAGATCCGTCATGGTGTCGTCCTTTCGTTAAGCCCGCAAAAGCCTGCGCGCGTTGTCGCCCAGTTTCGGGGCCGGCAAATGAGAGGCCAGATCATCGGGCGCATCCCAACCGGAAAAATTCGTGCCAAACACCAACCGGTCATCTCCGACGATATCGGTCAGCATCTTGAGGGAGTTATCGTTGTTGAGGTGGTTGTCAAACCACAGCCGTGACAGGCGGTCTTCAAACGCACCGTCAGCCTTAATCGCCTCACTGGCCCAGGGCCGTTTACGCGCGGCCATCGCCATGCGTCCGATCAGATACCCGGTCGAGCCACCGCCATGACTGATGCAGATATCCAGACTTGGATGGCGGTCCAACACGCCGCCATAGATCAACCGCGCCACAGCCAACGCCTCTTGTGCGGCAAACCCGATCACCACGTCCAGATCATAGTCTTGCAAGTTGGCGTCCCCTTTGGGGCCATCAATCCCCGCAGGGGACGGGTGGATGAAGAGCGGGACATTTAGGCGCACGCAGGTCGCATAAAACGAATCCATCGCAGCAGCATCCAGCGGCAAAGGCATGTCGGTGCCGATGTATCCGCCCAATAGACCCAGATCCGCAACGGCGCGCTCAAGCTCGGCAATGGCTGCGGGGATGTTCTGCATGGGCAAAGCCGCCAGCCCCGCAAGGTGGGCCGCATTGGCGCCGCACACCTTTGCCAGTGCGTCATTGTGGATCTGGCAAAACCGGATCGCCACTTTGGGATCAATAAAGTGCAAAAATGTCAGAGGGTTGGGGGATATGACCTGAAAATCAATACCTGCTGCCGCCATACGTTGCAGCCGCAAATCCGTATCCATAAACGCCGACCCTTGATAACGCACGCCATCCAGCCGGTAATCCCCGACCCGAAACCATGGCGCATCGCCGGTCTGTCCGCCCGTTTCCGGACCAAGTTCGCCCGCCGCGCCAAACGTTTCCGCCAGAATGACGTGGGCATGGACATCTATGACGCCTGCAGTATGAAGTGCCAAGCTTGGGTCCCGTCCTTGCTAATATATTCGATATCGATATAATTCATATCAATTCAATATGTCAATGCAACGTGCCGCGCGACCTCTTTCAAAAGGCGATAGAACATGACTCGAAATGATGCCCACACCGCAAACCTTCCGCGCCTTGAAGATCGCGTTACCTTTCTCACTCACCGCGTTAATGCACGTTTACAACACGTCAGCAATCCGGTCATCGCTCGGTTCGGGTTGGACCTTTACAGCTCTCGGGTGTTGTTTGCTCTGGATCAGAACGGACCGATGCGGGTCGGCCAATTGGTCGACCTGATGGCCCTCCCACAATCGACCATATCGCACCAATTGAAGCGCATGGAAAAGAGCGGACTGGTGCATCGAACCCGCTCAGAAGTAGACAACCGCACGGTCTTCATTTCCGTCACCCCGCAAGGGGCCAAAGCGACCCAAATGTGCACGGATCTAAGTAATCTCGTCCAGGAACGGATCGCTGAAGAGTTCAGCGACAAAGAGTTGGAAGCCCTCACTGAAGGGTTGAAGCGTGTTTTTGAAATTCTCGAAGAGGTGCCATCGCTTGAAAAGCTTGCGGAAGAACATGCCGAACATGCGGCTGAATAGTTGGTGAATCATAGGGTCTTGTGACGAAATTCTAACGAAAAGGCTGATCAGAAATAGCTTCCTTGCAGTCTGGCTATAGTTCGATTTCAGTCGTTCGACGCATTGGTAGTTTAGGTTGACCGTTTCGAAGATGTAGGCTGGATTTTGGATTGTTGTGTGGCGACAAACATGCCGCATGCGCAAAGCGATGCTGCGCCACCGAAGGCGAAAAATTCGCCGGTTACTTTGTCCGCGACCTGTAACTTCGCCCCTTAATCCATACTGCAACATGCACGAATGGCCGGTCGCTCTGCTGCGCGACAGCATGAGGTTTTTCGCTCACGCCGCATTTTTTGTGCTGCGAGCGCTCGCAGCGGGCACTGTCAGACCAAACGAGCTTGAGACGGGGCGGGCGGTCTCGTAGCCTCTCCGTATGACAAAACAC
>CALGEE010000403.1 GCA_937881525.1 uncultured Sphingomonadales bacterium
GCAAATTTGGCGAGAAAATTGAAACTGTCGTTGGCGATGTTACATCTTATGAAGATAATGTGAAAGCGGTGGAAACGGCTGTTGAGCGCTTTGGCCGACTTGATACTTTCGTCGCAAATGCAGGCGTCTTCGATTTTTTCAAGCCACTTTCTGAATTTGAAGGGCCTGAAATTTCCGCAGCCTTTGACGAGCTTCTCTCGATCAATGTAAAGGGCGGACTCCTTGGTGCTCGTGCGGCGTTGGATGCACTCATCAAATCTAAAGGTAGCATGATCTTCACCGTGTCCAATGCCGGTTTTTATACCGGCGGTGGCGGGCCGCTCTACACCGCCTCAAAACATGGACTTGTTGGTGTCGTCCGACAGTTGGCACACGAACTCGGGCCGAAGGTCAGGGTTAACGGCGTTGCGCCGGGTGGTATGCGTACAAGCCTTTCCGGCCTCAAGGCTACGAACACTGCAGACGAAAGCCTGGAAACTATGGAAGGTTTCGAGGAGTTGATTATCGGAATTACCCCGCTTCGCATGTCGCCAACACCGGATCAATATTGCGGTCCTTATGTTCTTCTCGCTTCACGCGAGAACGCAGCTCCGATGACGGGTGTAGTCATTAACACTGATGGCGGCCTTGGTGTGCGAGGGATCATGAATGTATGCGGTGGAGAAGACTTGTCTGCATAAATTATTAGAAGGTCCAATAAGGAGGCGCGCGTGAAAATATGTAGGTTTAACGATAACAGGATTGGCGTGGTCCAAGGCGATATCGTCCGAGATGTTTCGGTAGCACTTACTTTTTTGCCAAATTTGGTTTGGCCAGTTCCTCTCGGCGATCTCCTGATTGAACATTTGCCGGGCCTGCTGCCAACCATACAAAGATTGGCCAAGTCAGCTCCTTCTCTCCCGCTTTCCGAAGTTGTCCTAAACTCGCCGGTTGCCAATCCGAGCAAAATCATCAACGCTCCGATTAACTATCAGAAGCATATTGCCGAAACAAAAGCGGACCAAGATATTTCCCATGGACGGGATATGACAAAGACTATTTCGGACTGGGGCCTTTTTCTCAAGGCTAATAGCTCTCTTATTGGTGCTGGAGACGAGGTTGTTCTGCGCTACCCTGAGCGGCGCATTGATCACGAGATAGAACTGGCCGTAATCATCGGAAAAAAATGCCATCAGATTGCCCGCGACGATGCGCTGGGTGTGGTAGCCGGTTATGCAATCGGACTTGATATTACGGTCCGCGGTCCGGAGCTTCAGAGTTTTCGCAAATCTGCCGATACCTTTGCTGTTTGCGGACCATGGATTGTAACCGCGGACGAATTGGACGACCCCTCCGATCTTGATTTTGAACTCCAGGTGAACGGTGAGTTGCGTCAGTCAGCTAACACCGCACAGCTTATCTACGATGTGCCGAAGCTTATTGAATACGCCTCTTCCATGTATACTCTATATGCGGGCGATATCATCTTTACCGGTACACCTGAAGGTGTTGGCCCGCTCCAACCAGGCGATATTATGGATTGTTCGTTTGATCGAATTGGTTCGATGCAAGTGCAGGTAGCGTCCAGTTATGTGTAAGGTTGATATTGCCATATACATATTAAATGGTGTCAGTAGTAGCCTGCGATGATCGTGCGCTTGGAGCCCTTTGGAACGCTTATTGATTGTGCGCTAGATAGCAACCTTCTTGACACCTTGATTAAACATGATGTCCCGATTTCTTATAGCTGTCGCAATGGCAATTGCAATATGTGCGCCTTAGAACAAGTGGCGTTCGATGATGGCCGTTCTTTCTTGACTGGGTCCGCAATCTCCAGGCCAGCTTCGGCAAAGCGCCTTGCATGTCAGATACAAGTCCAGGAAAATATCGCGGTTCATTTGCCACAAGAGCGACCGGTACAGACACCGGCTCACCTTAAGTTGCGAGCTAAGGTGGAGTGCGTTGGAGCCATCCACCCTTCGATTATTAGGCTAGTGTGTACCCTTGATCGTCCGGTGAATTTCCTGCCAGGGCAACATTTCTCGGTTAGTTTTTCAAAGAACGTCAAGCGTAAATATTCTGCCGCCAACTTGTCGGGAGAAGCGAGTCTTGTATTCTACATAGAACGCCATGAAGAGGGTGTCGCCACCGGTCTCTTGGAGGATGAATTGGCGGCTGGAGATACGCTTGTAATCGAAGGGCCATATGGAAACAGTTATTTAATTCCCGACGATTCTACGCCGGTCCTGCTAGCCAGTGTGGGAGTAGGTTTTGGGGCATTAGTTTCTGCGATGGAAAGTCTTAAAACTACAAATCCGACCCGGAGGGTTATCGCGATCGTAGATGTACCGGAAGGATTAGAAGAAATGATCCAAACATTACTACTGCCGGCCCGAAATAAGCTCATGAATGCAGATGTGAAATTTATATCGCTGTATAAATCTATTGGTAGAACTTCAAAACCCCAAAATGTTTCGGAGGCAATTCGCGAGATGCCTCAGAATTTCTGTGGATGGTCAGCCAATGTATTTGGTAGATTTGTCGCAATGATGCCAATCCGCAATAGATTGATTGATCAGGGCGTAGACCCGCAACTTATCTATCTCGAACCTTACATTCCATCCTGACATAACATTGAGAGCATCATTATGTCTATTAGTATAACGCCGACTGGCGACAACATACGCAAAGAATTCTATCAAAGAATTGATCCAGAAAATCTTACACCTCTTTGGGAAGTACTGGCCTCACTGGTTCCAGAATCCCCGACGACTTCAGCCAAGGCACACCTATGGGAATTTTCAACTATTCGCGATTATCTCATGGAAGCGGGCGAGCTTATTACTGCCGAGGAGGCAGAGCGCCGCGTCCTCATTCTTGAAAATCCGGGACTGCGCGGCCAGTCACAGATCACACAAAGTCTTTATGCTGGCCTACAGCTAATATTGCCTGGCGAAATCGCGCCTGCACACCGTCATACGCAATCGGCGTTGAGGCTCGTCGTTTCGGGAGAAGGCGCCTATACGGCCGTCGATGGGGAAAGAACAATCATGCGGCGCGGCGATTTTATAATCACCCCTGCTTGGACCTATCATGATCATGGCAATGATGGTGATGAGCCAGTTATATGGCTTGATGGTTTGGATATCCCGATTGTTGAAATGCTCGCTGCAGGATTTCGAGAAGGAGCCCCAGAAAAGGCACAGATTCCAACGCGCCCAATTGGAGATTCGCTGGCGCGTTTCGGGACGAATATGCTGCCGGTAGATTTCGAGGTTGAGCCAAGCGATCCAACGCGTGTGTTTGTCTACCCATATGAAGAAGCGCGTCGCTCGCTTGAAAAAATAGCTTGTGGCGAATCTGATGTGCATCACGGATTTAAGTTTCGCTACATCAATCCGGCGACTGGTAGATCACCTATGCCAACCATCGGTGCATTTTTGCAACTGCTGCCCAGTGGATTTGTAACACGCCCCTACCGGTCGACGGATTCCACAATATTCCTATGCCTGGAAGGGAGTGGTCGCGCGACAATAGAAGGAAAAGATTATGAATTTGGCCAAAATGACGTTTTTGTGATTCCTTCATGGAATACTTTCAGGCTTCACGCGGAGGCCGAGACGGTTCTCTTTAGCTACTCTGACCGACCCGTCCAAAAAGCACTCGGATTGTGGCGTGAACAACGTCTTTAATGCTCTAAAATCTAAAAAGGACTTTGACGACATGTCTTTACTATTCGAATTACCTGCTACACCGACTTTATCAATCGATGGAAAAACTGAGCGATTTCCGGTGCGACGGATTTATTGCGTCGGACGCAACTATGCTGCTCATGCTAGAGAAATGGGACTGGATGACAAAGAGCCCCCTTTCTTTTTTATGAAACCCGCCGACGCAGCAGTTGACGCTAATGTTGCGGTGAGCATTCCCTACCCGCCCATGACCAACAATTTCCATTATGAGGTAGAGTTGGTGGCGGCGATAGGCGCGACGCTGGACAATGCATCTGTTGAAGCAGCACTTGTCGGGGTTTTCGGATATGCTGTTGGACTCGACATGACTCGACGAGATCTGCAGTTGGAGGCAAGAGAGAAAGGTCGCCCTTGGGAATTGGGTAAATCATTTTCGAAATCGGCACCGATCGGCTCGATAAAGCCTTCCCATTCGCATCCTGACTCGCAAATTAAGCTCGAAGTCAATGGCGAAGTAAGACAGAAATCAACCACTGGCCTGATGCTGTGGAATGTGGCTGAAGCACTTTCGTTTTTATCGAAATATGAAGTGTTACTTCCTGGCGATATCTTGATGACGGGCACGCCGGAGGGCGTGGGCGCGGTCAACCCAGGCGAAGTCATGCAC
>CALGEE010000404.1 GCA_937881525.1 uncultured Sphingomonadales bacterium
ATGGTCATATACCGCGCGCCAAGCGCATAAGTCTGACGAAGAATTCCTAACGAGTCGCCAATCGAATGGCCGCCTTCCATGCCGATAAGCGAAGCAATTTTGCCGGCTTTCATTGCGGCCTCAACCTCGGCCGCCGTTGATGCGTAGGCAAAGCTATCGGGATAGCGCGCGATCATCTGCCGCACGACGTCAATTTGCTGAATGGTGCGCGTCACCGCCTCATGCTTGGGCAAAGCCGCATCGACATAGACCGACCAGAATTGACCGCCAAGAAAACCAGCGCGTGCGGCGCGTATATCCGTATGCGTTTTTGCCAAAACATCGGCAGGCAAGACGTTCAGGTCAAATTTGGAAAAATCGCGATCAAACACTTCCGCAATCTGGTGCGGCGTATCGTTATGACCGTCAATGATGGGGGACTTCGCCAACACCTGACGCGCAGTCTCTTCGGGGGTTGCGGCCATGGCAGGCGCGGCAAACGCACCCCAAAGTGCCAAGAGAGACACCTGCAAAAAACCGCGTACCGTAAAAGTCAAAACGCTATTTAGAAACGTCATCATTCCCTCCAATCAACACGAACCGACTCTGCCTGATGTTGCTATCTGTAGGAAAGTGTTTTGTGCTTACGGTACCAAAATCGTATCGACCGCCGCGGTCGCCGTCCCGGGACAATCCAGCGTGAAGTGCAACCCCCTGCTCTCATGCCGCGATAAGGCAGAACGGATAATCAAAGCGGCCACCTCGACAAGGTTGCGCAGCTCAATAAGGTCGGGCGTGACCCGGAAATGGCTGTAATAATCGGCTACTTCACTGCGCAGGAGATCAATGCGGTGCTGGGCACGTTCCAGCCTTTTCGTCGTACGTACGATGCCGACAAAGTTCCACATAAACTGCCGGATTTCCCGCCAGCATTGCGCGATGACGACTTCCTCGTCGCTGTCGGTGACGCGGCTTTCATCCCAGTGCTGTATGGGGGGCGGTGGCGGCAGGCTGTCCCAATGCGCATCGATATGCCGAGCACAGGCATCGCCAAAGACGAAGCATTCCAGCAATGAATTCGACGCCAGACGGTTTGCACCATGCAACCCGCTTTGCGTCACTTCGCCTGCGGCATAGAGGCCTGGCGCATCGGTTCGGCCGTCCATATCCACAAGCACGCCGCCGCAGGTATAATGCTGCGCGGGCACGACTGGGATTGGCTCCCGCGTGATGTCGATTCCGAGGCCAAGCAGCTTTTCATAAATATTGGGGAAATGCATTTTTACAAATTTGGGTGGCTTGTGGCTAATATCCAGATGGACATAATCCAGACCATCGCGCTTGATCTCGGCGTCATTGGCACGCGCGACAATATCACGCGGCGCAAGCTCGGCGCGTTCGTCATAATCAGGCATGTAGCGATGTCCGGTTTTCGGGTTCTTCAGTATGCCACCCTCACCGCGGACAGCTTCGGTGATGAGAAAATTTTTAACGTCAAGATTGTAGAGGCAGGTCGGGTGGAATTGCATGAATTCCATGTTCGACACACGGCAGCCTGCACGCCATGCCATGGCGATGCCATCTCCAGTCGCGCCGCGTGGGGCCGTAGAATATAGATATGCCCGGCCAGCGCCGCCGCTTGCAAGGATCGTTGCACGCGCTGTGAAGGTCTCCACCTGACCCGTTTTGCGGTTCAGCGCATAAACCCCGTGGATCCGACCTGAGGTTGAAAAGCGTTCCTGATGCCTTCCGGAAATGAGGTCAACCGCAACCATGTCAGGCACCAGGATGATATTTGGATGTGCTCTAGCTGCGGCCTCAAGCGCTTGCTGCACTGCCCAGCCAGTGGCATCGTCGACATGGACAATCCGCCGGTGGCTATGCCCGCCTTCGCGCGTTAGATGCCAGTCATTGCCCTCAAGATTGAACCGCACGCCAAGCTTGGCTAACCGCTCAATCGCAACTGGTGCATTTTCCACCACAAATTCGACAGTCGCGCGGTTGTTAAGCCCAGCCCCTGCAACCATCGTGTCTTCGATATGGTTGGCAAAATTGTCGCCGGGTTCAAGCACAGCGGCAATCCCGCCCTGCGCCCAAGCCGTCGCACCATCAGAAATTGATCCCTTCGCCAACACCACAACTTTGCGCGAAGTTGCCAATTGCAACGCAGCCGTCAAACCCGCCGCACCGGATCCAATGATCAGAACATCAGCTTCCATTTACAACGTGCTCGTCAAACGAAGGAAGACGTCTTCCAAATCCGCTTCTTTGGTGGTGACATCGATAATGCCAAGTCCGAGGCCTTGGATCACAGACAGGACTTCGCCAGCATTCATGCGGTCTTTGTTATATGTGATTGCAATGGTCCGGTCGCCGACCAGCTCGACCTTTTCAAACGTTTCATGTGTTGGCGCGCTGGTCACATCGCGATCTAGCGTCAGCACCACGGCCTTTTCGCGGGCCATACCGACCAATTCGCGTGTGGGCTTATTGGCGATCAACTGCCCATGGTTGATGATTGCAATACGGTCACATAATTGCTCGGCCTCTTCGAGATAGTGCGTGGTCAAGACAACGGTAACACCCTGGCGGTTCAGTTCCTGAACATAGTCCCACAATTGCTGGCGCAGTTCGATGTCGACGCCGGCGGTCGGTTCGTCGAGCACAATCACTGGCGGCGCATGCACCATGGCCTTTGCCACCAATAAGCGACGTTTCATGCCGCCCGAAAGGGTGCGGGCATATGCATCAGCCTTGTCTTCAAGCCGCACGGCCTTCAACAACTCCATCGTCCGCCGCTTCGACTTGGGCACGCCATATAAGCCAGCTTGCAGCTCCAACGCTTCCTTGGGCGTGAAGAAGGGGTCGAACATGATTTCCTGCGGCACAATACCGATAGACGCCTTGGCATTGCGCGGATGGGCGTCAATGTCGAAACCCCAAATGGATGCGCTGCCGGATGTTTTCATGACCAACCCGGCCAAGATATTAATCAGTGTGGATTTGCCCGCACCATTTGGCCCAAGCAAACCGAAGATTGACCCTTGCGCAACGTCAAAGCTGACATTGTTGAGCGCCTGTTTCCCCCCCGCATATCTTTTGGAGAGGTTCTTTATGGAGATAGCTTGTTCGGACATGCAACTGCGATAGCGAAGGCGTGGTGGCAGTGCAATCACACTCAACGCTCTCTGACCCGTTGCAGGGTAGCGACTGCTTTGCTAAGCGGCGCTCATGAACAAATATGATCCTGAATCCATCCGAGTACGTGAACCGCGTGTAGCCTGTGATGGCAGCGGAGATATTCCAGCCGCGTTGGGTCATCCGCGCGTGTGGCTCCAGATTGATGAAAAAGGCTATGTCGACTGCGGCTATTGCGACCGGCATTTTATTCTGGTTGGCGGCCCCGCCGATACCGGGAAAGCGCAGGCGCCTGAGGACGCCAATGAAATGGTAGCGAAGGAGGGACTTGAACCCCCGACCTATGGATTATGATTCCACCGCTCTAACCAGCTGAGCTACTTCGCCATCCTAGCGTGAACCCCAGCATTTGCGGGGAAGCACGCGGCGCTATAAGCGCGGGGTTTGAACGGGTCAAGCATTGTCAGCCGCGAAATGCCCATCTGCCAATTTGCTCCCATGGCCCACCGCGATAATAATGCGCGGATAGGCCGGAAATGACCAAAGGTCGGGGACGAAATGTTGACGACAAATGGGCATGAAGCGCTTTGGCGACCGGAGGCTCAACCTTGTTCTGGACGGTGATATGCAATTTGGGCGACGCCTCATCCTGCGGGATTAAAAGTCCGCGAAATGCATCTGCAAGCTCCTCACGTAAGCTCAGCAATTCGGGGCTATCGATGCGAAAGGCCACCGCGCTTCCCATCAGCATGACATCTGCGAGATGCGCAACAGGCGCAGGATAATCTGCAACAAGCGCCACCATGCGGGATTTTATCTCAGGCAAGTGGCTTGGCGGCAGATGATGAAACAGCGTGATATGCGCATCGACAAAATTGCGCGCCACGGGAAAATGCGCGCGCCGCAATCCATTGGCCCATGCTTGGTCGGTCTTACCCATGTCGGCAGTGATGATGATGGGTGCGGTCACTGCTGTGCCATAAACCAAACGGCCTGATGCTGCCACTGCCCACTTTGCATTGCGCCCAACTATCGCACGACCCGTCACCTTGCGGCGGTGTCAAACCCCAGATCAACGGCATTTCGGTTATCGCTCAAGCCAACAAAAAAGCCGCCCTGTCTTGCAACAAGGCGGCTTTTTGTATTGGGCAGTCGAGAGCTTTATGCGTCGTCGCTTGCCTCAGCCGAAAGGCCAGCAGCTTCAGCAGCAGCCTTGGCGGCAGCTTGCTCTTCGCGGCGCTTTGCATTGGCAGCGGCTTCCGCAGCGTCGGCTGCGTCAGATGCGACTTCGGCTTCAACCTGCGCTTCAATCGCTTCAGCAGCAATCTCGGCCTGTTCGGCTTCGAACATCTTGTCGAGAACGTTAACGCCGTCCTTCTGCAATTCAGCTTCGTCATCTGAACGGGCCACATTGACCTGAACATTAACGCTAACTTCGGGGTGCAGAACAACTTTGACACCGAAAATGCCAAGCGTTTTGATTGGGCGTTCAAGCACGATCATGCCTTTGGTAACCTTGGCGTCCTGGGCGACCAGACCATCAACGATATCCTTGACTGAGACCGAACCGTAAAGCTGGCCAGTTTGCGAAGCTGCACGGATCAGAATGATCTGCTTGCCTTCGACACTACCCGAAGCTTTTTGCGCTTCATCACGGCGGCTTGCGTTATCGCTTTCAATTTTCGCGCGGTTCGCTTCAAAAACCTTGCGGTTGGCTGCGTTCGCACGGAGCGCTTTTTTGTTTGGCAGCAGGAAGTTCCGGGCATAGCCGTCCTTCACGGTGACAACATCACCAATTGCACCAAGCTTTTCAACGCGCTCGAGAAGTATGATATCCATGTTTTCGGCTCCTACTTCACGATGTACGGCAGAAGGCCGATGTGACGGGCGCGCTTGATAGCTTGGCCCAGTTCACGTTGCTTCTTTGCCGACACGGCGGTGATACGCGACGGGACAATCTTGCCACGCTCTGAAATGTAACCCTGAAGCAGGCGTACATCTTTATAATCGATCTTCGGCGCATCTTTACCCTGGAATGGGCAGGACTTGCGGCGACGGAAAAACGGACGTGCCATAATTTAAGCCTCCTGCTCTGCACGGGGTGCGCGATCGGGGCGGTCGCCACGATCTGGACGAGGGGCGCCGCGATCACGGTCGCCGCCACCAAATCCGCCACGTTCGCCGCGTTCGCTGCGCTCTGGACGGTCGCTCTTGCGCATCATGACCGATGGGCCCTTTTCATGCTCGTCAACGCGGACGGTCATGTAACGGATGATGTCTTCGTTCATGCGTGTCTGACGCTCGAGTTCGGCGATGGTGTCGCCAGAAGCATCGATGTCGAGCATTACGAAATGCGCTTTGCGGTTTTTCTGAATTTTGTAGGTCAATGTGCGAAGACCCCAGGTTTCGGTCTTTACGACCTTGCCATTATTGTCTTCCACAATCTTCGTGGCAGCTTCTGCCAGCGCGTCTACTTGAGCCTGTGAAAGGTCCTGACGCGCCAAAAATACATGCTCGTACAGAGACATGGGCGTTTCCTTGTTCCTACCGATCGCTGACGCAGCACCATGCATACACCCCTCCGGCCTTCTTCGTTTTCCCAAGGGATGCCCCGAGCGAAGACGGCCGCTTAGGTGGGATTTACAGGAAAAGCAAGCGATTCGCCGGATTGCGAATAGGGTTGGACGCCCTAGCGCCCCAGTCGCTGGAATATATCCGCCGCAAACCCGCTCAACGTATCATCCCGCGCACCCATGATGACTATGCGGTCACCGGGCCTCGCGATTTCCAATATGCGGTTGCCGCATTCTTCGCGGCTGGGGACATATTCGGCGTTGCGGCCAGCGGCGGTGACCGCGTCGGTGATGCTTTGGCTACCGATGCTTTTGTCCACGGTGCCGCCGAAATAGACTGGGTCGCAAAGAATGAGGTGGTCGTTCTCGACAAGCAGGTTAGCAAATACGTAAGCAAGTTCCGCGCCCATGACGCGGATGGGGCCGTAACCATGGGGTTGGAAAAAGGCGATGATGCGCCCGGGAAAGGCCTTCAGCGTCGCAAGCGTTGCGGAAATCTTGTCGGGGTTATGGCCAAAATCATCGATGACCATGATGTCATTGGCAGTGCCAACAATATCAAAGCGGCGGGCAAGACCGCTGAAGCGTTCCACGCCGCGGACGGCTTGCTCTAGCGAGACACCAAGCGCAAGGCTAGCGGCGATAGCGGCAAGCGCGTTGGCGATATTGTGCCTGCCGGGGACGATCAACGTCACGGCGCGGATTTCGCCCAGCGCGTGGAGCGTGAAGCGGCTTCCAAGTGGGAGATCAATGATGTCAGTTGCGCAAAACGCTGAGCCTGCTCCAAATCCGAAACTTACCGCGCCGGACAGGTGCATGGGTGCAATGAGTGCCGCCGTTTCCGCGTCGTCGGCGTTCCAAACACAAACTTTTGCCTTTTTGGCAAAGTCGCCAAAAAGCTGACGCAATTCTTCAAGGGTCTTGTGATCGAGACTGACATTGTTCAGAACCGCCACCTCGGGCGTGAACAATGCAATCGATCCATCGCTTTCATCGACTTCGCTTACGAAAATATCGCCCTGCCCTACCCGCGCACTGGCAAAGGGGGTATCATCAGCAACGAAATTTTTCATCACTGCGCCGTTCATGATGGTGGGATCGCGGCCGGCGCCCGTCAATATCCAGCCAATCATGCCGGTTACCGTTGATTTTCCGCTCGTTCCACCCACAGCAACGCTGCGCGGTGCGGCGTTGAACAAGTCTGCGAGCAATTCGGCGCGTGTCATGCGGGGACAGCCAAGCGCATTGGCCTTGGCGATATCAGGAACCCTGTCCTCAATAGCTGCAGAGGCAATGAGGACCTGATCACCGCTGATGATGCCGCTGCCATCTTGCGCAAACAGGTCGATGCCAAGGCTTTGGAGCCATTGGAATTTCGGTCCCAACCGGCCTTGATCCATCGCGCGGTCAGATCCGGAAACAGCCGCGCCTGCATCGCGAACGATGTTCGCCAGAGGCAACATGCCCGATCCACCAACGCCACAGAAGAAATAGGATTTGTTTTTGTGCATCAGTGCCGGTTATGGCCGGAAGATGATTTTGGCAATGGTTCTATATAGCGATAACATCGTCACCCCCGCGCCTGCGCGAAAATGACGAAGTTTGAGGAAACGGGTAACTTATGAGAATAGGTATTTGCGCGCCGTCTACGCCGTTTACGCGTGAGGATGCGACGCGTGTTACTGCGCTCGCAGCGCATACCTATCCGACGGCCAATCTCATCTTCCATGACCAATGCTTTGCCGAGGATGGGCATTTCGCCGGGCCGGACAATGCTCGTATTGCGGCATTTGTGGACCTTGCCAATGACCCCGACCTTGATGCTGTCTGGTTCGTGCGCGGCGGCTATGGCGCGTGTCGGATTGCGCAGGACGCTGTGGCTGCGCTTAAATCGGCGGCAGGGGATAAAATCTATATGGGGTATAGCGATGCGGGCAATTTGCTTGGCGCGTTGTACGGCGCGAAGATCGGTCGTGTCTGTCATGGCCCGATGCCAGCCGACGTGCGGCGGAATGGCGGCGAGACAGCTTTACTGCGCGCGCTTGACTGGATGCTGCACGCATCACCACAGGCGCTTGAACCGCATGTGCAGGCGGGCGCAAAACATGCGGCGTTTAACCTGATGACGCTGGCCATGATGGTTGGGACGCCATTGCTGCCAGACCTAAGCGACCATGTCCTAATGGTCGAAGAGGTAAGCGAATATCTTTACGGCTATGACCGCGCGTTTTTTCACGTCACCAGCCATCTGCGGTCCGTGGGACTAACCGGATTACGGCTTGGCCGGGTAAGCGATGTGCCCGACAATGACCGACCCTTTGGCGAGGACGCAGAGGAAATAGCAAAGCGTTGGTGCGCGAAAACGGGTATAAACTATCTTGGCCGCGCCGACATTGGCCATGATGCCGCCAATCGCATTGTGCCGTTCGGGCTTGCAACATCAAGCGCTGCGCCATAGGCGTTTTGGCAATAACACCGACCGATAGGACTAGATATGCGCGCATTCATTTTCCCCGGACAAGGCGGCCAAGCCGTTGGCATGGGCAAGGCGCTTGCAGAAGCAAGCCCAACCGCCCGCGCGGTGTTTGAGGAAATCGACGAAGCGCTTGGCCAACATCTGTTCCGATTGATGTGTGAAGGCCCGGAGAGCGAATTGTCGCTCACCGAGAATGCGCAACCCGCGATCATGGCAACCGCAATTGCAACCCTGCGCGTGCTGGAAACCGAAGGCGGCGTGCGATTGGTCGAAAAATGCAATTTCGTCGCTGGCCACTCCTTAGGCGAATATACCGCTTTATGTGCCGCAGGGGCGTTGCCGTTGTCCGTGACGGCGGCGCTGCTTAAACTGCGTGGTCGCGCAATGCAGGCGGCTGTGCCTGTCGGCATTGGCGCCATGGCCGCTCTGCTTGGCGCGGACATAGAAAAGGCAGAAAGCTTGGCTGCAGCCGCCGCGGAAGGTGAAACCTGTACCGTTGCCAATGACAATGGCCCATCGCAGGTCGTTATCTCCGGACATAAGGGTGCGATTGACCGCGCGATTGCGCTGGCAAAGGACCATGGCATTAAGCGGGGCATATTGCTGCGCGTATCCGCCCCCTTCCACTGCCCGTTGATGCAGCCTGCCGCAGATGACATCGCAAGCGCGCTGGCGACAACCACAATCCACGCGCCTTTGGTGCCGCTGTTTGCCAATGTAACTGCAGCGCCCGTTTCCGACCCCGACACCATTTCTGCGCAATTGGTGCAGCAGGTCGCTGGCCGTGTGCGCTGGCGCGAATCGGCAATTGCCATGACCGAGGCCGGCGTTACCCATTTTGCCGAGTTCGGCGGGAAAGTTCTGTCGCCTATGGTCAAACGCAGCGCGGGCGAAGACATTGCGACCTCAAGCGTCATCAGCATGGATGACATCGAAGCCTTATTGAAAGCGATATAATGACCGACCAAATTCTTCAGTCACGCGATGGCGGTATATTGACCATCACCCTGAATATGCCTGAAAAACGTAACCCTATATCTGATGTCGGCGTCGTTGATCAAATGTGCGATGCGTTCATGGCGGCGGATCAGGATATGTCGGTGCGCTGCGTTATTCTGACCGGCGCAGGGACCGTTTTTTCATCGGGTGGCGACCTCAAGCAGATGCGTCCTGATAGTGGCGGTTTGCGGGCAGGTCTGCCTGCTGAAACACGGCGTAATTACAAATATGGTATTCAGCGGCTGCCCTTAATGTTTCAGGCACTTGAGGTTCCGGTTGTCGCAGCGGTCAACGGGGCAGCAATCGGTGCAGGGCTTGACCTGACAACGATGTGCGACATACGGATCGCTGCGGCTTCGGCCAAGTTTGCCGAGAGCTTTGTGCGCTTGGGAATCACTCCGGGTGACGGCGGGGCATGGCTGCTGCCGCGGATTGTTGGTTTTTCAAAAGCCACCGAGCTTGCCTTAACCGGTGAAACCATCGACGCAGCAGAAGCTTTGCGCATCGGGCTCGTTTCCGAAGTGGTGGACGATGCCGAATTGATGGCTGCCGCGCGCAAGGTTGCAAACAAGATCGCTGCGAACCCCCCGCATGCGGTTCGGATGACCAAAAGGCTGCTGCGCGAAGGGCAGACAGCGGACCTCAAAAATCTCCTAGAAATGTCGGCCGCGATGCAAAGCCTTGCGCACGCGACCGCCGATAATGACGAGGCCATCACCGCGTTTCTGGAAAAACGCGAACCCGAGTTTAAGGGAGAGTAATATGTTTGATCTAACCGGTATGACCGCGCTCGTCACGGGCGCATCGGGCGGGATTGGCAGTGCGATCTGTCAGGCGCTTGCGGCCCAAGGCGCGCGTCTTGCGGTTTCGGGCTCCAATGTGGACAAGCTGGAGGCGTTCCGAGCGTCTTTAGGCGGCGACCATGTCGCGGTTCCTTGCGACCTAGGCGACAAAGACAGCGTTGAGGCGCTTGTGCCTGCTGCGCTCGAGAAATTGGGCCAGATCGATATTCTTGTAAACAATGCCGGTGTCACCCGCGACAACCTTACGATGCGGATGAAGGATGAAGAATGGGGCGACGTTATCCGCATTAATCTTGAGGCGACATTCCGTCTGATGCGCGCAGCCACCAAGCCAATGATGAAAGCGCGCTTTGGCCGGATTATTACGATCACCAGCGTCGTTGGCACCACGGGCAATCCCGGCCAAGCCAATTACGCAGCGTCGAAAGGTGGCCTGACAGCGATGACAAAGGCCATCGCGCAGGAGCTTGCCAGCCGTAACGTGACGGCCAATTGCGTTGCGCCAGGTTTCATTGCAACCGCAATGACCGAAAGCTTGCCCGATACCCAGAAAGACGCGCTAAATGCGCGCATCCCCATGGGCCGTATGGGCGAAGGCACGGACATTGGAGCTGCGGTTGCCTATCTCGCATCAAGAGAAGCTGGCTATATTACAGGCCAGACAATCCATGTGAATGGCGGCATGGCGATGCTTTGATGTACAACCGTCGCTTGCCACTTGCCAGCGGCCAATCTGGACATTAGGGCAATAATAGAAATTTACAATCCCAACCAATTAAGGGGCACAAAAATGAGCGATACCGCAGAACGGGTCAAAAAGATCGTAATCGAACATTTGGGCGTGGAAACCGACAAGGTCACGGAAGCTGCAAGCTTCATCGACGATCTTGGCGCAGACAGCCTCGACATTGTCGAGTTGGTTATGGCGTTTGAAGAAGAATTCAACGTCGAAATCCCAGACGATGCCGCTGAAAAGATCGCCACCGTCAAGGACGCGATCGATTTCATCACCAGCAACGGCTAAGCCGCTTCGCGCAATATGTTGCGCGGTTAGTTAGAAATTCAGACGGCTTTCCGGCCAGCGTCAACAGCGCTCCAGTCGGAACGCCGTTTGCTTTTTGGGCATTATTTACAGTAATAGGCCACAAAGATAAGCATATGGAGATAACGCAATGCGTCGTGTCGTGGTCACCGGATTAGGTCTGGTTACACCCTTGGGTGCAGATGTTGAAACGACTTGGTCCAACCTGATAGCCGGAAAATCTGGCGCGGGTATGATTACGCATTTCGACGCAAGCGGCCAGAAATGCCTGATTGCGTGCGAAGTGAAGCCAAAGGACCACCCATGGGGCTTTGACCCTGACAAGCGCGTTGACCACAAGGTGCAACGCCAGGTCGATCCATTCATTATTTTCGGAATTGATGCCGCTGGCCAAGCGCTTGAAGATGCCGGCCTCACAGAATTGACCGAAGAGCAAAAGGTGCGCGCTGGTTGCTCAATCGGATCGGGGATTGGCGGTCTTCCGGGTATTGAAAGCGAAGCTTTGTTACTCGCGGAAAAAGGCCCTGGCCGGGTTAGCCCCCATTTCGTCCATGGCCGCTTAATCAACCTCATTTCCGGTCAAGTCAGCATCAAATATGGGCTAAAAGGCCCTAACCACGCAGTCGTGACCGCGTGTTCTACGGGGGCGCACTCCATTGGCGATGCTGCCCGCATGATCCGCGATGATGATGCAGATATCATGGTCGCTGGTGGTTCGGAAGGCACCATAAACCCACTTGGGATTGCAGGTTTTGCCCAAGCGCGTGCCTTGAACATGAGCTACAATGACCGTCCAGAAGCCGCCAGTCGGCCATATGACAAGGACCGCGACGGTTTTGTTATGGGCGAAGGCGCGGGCGTGGTCGTTTTGGAAGAATATGAACATGCAAAGGCGCGTGGTGCAAAGATTTATGCTGAAGTCGTAGGCTACGGCCTGTCGGGCGACGCCTATCACGTAACGGCACCGCATCCTGAAGGTGACGGGGCTTTTCGGTCGATGCAAATGGCGTTGAAAAAGGCGGGCATGACGCCAGCCGATATCGATTATATTAACGCCCATGGCACATCGACCATGGCCGATACGATTGAACTAGGCTCAGTAAAGCGCCTGTTTGGCGATGCGATGTCGCATGTATCGATGAGCTCGACCAAGTCTGCCATCGGCCACCTTCTTGGCGGCGCAGGCGCGGTTGAGAGCATTTTCTGCATCTTGGCCATCCGCGATCAAATCGTGCCACCGACGCTCAATCTGGACAACCCGGATGACGGGACTGAAGGCGTCGACTTGGTTCCGCATGTGGCCAAGAAGCGTGAAGTGAAAGCTGCTTTGAACAACAGCTTTGGCTTTGGCGGCACCAATGCCAGCCTCATCATGAAAGCCATCTGACAATATGCGCCGCCTCGCCACATGGGCGATATTAGCGGCGGCGTTGCTGCTTGCAGTTATTGCCAGCAACTTCATCTATGGCTGGACTGCTGCAGGACCGCTGGAGCGCGAAACCAGTGTTGTGATTAAGCCAGGGTCAAGCATCACTTCGGTCGCCCAAAAGCTTGAAAAAAGTGGCGTGGTCAAATCCGCCAGCGCTTTTGTGAACCGGGCAAAGGTGTTTGGCGCGTCCAGCACGATCAAGGCCGGTGAATTCGTCATTCCGGCGAAAGCTTCCAACGCTGACATTTTGTCCATACTGACCAGTGGGAAAACCGTGCAACGCATGGTGACCATTCCCGAGGGCATGCCGTCGATCATGGTGTATGAACGCATAATGGCTAATGATCGGCTCAGCGGCAGCATCTCTATACCGGCCGAAGGCTCAGTGCTGCCTGACAGCTATGCTTTTGACAAAAACGAACCCCGCGCCGACGTCCTTCAGCGCATGCAGGACGCGATGACTAAAACAATGGCAGAGCTATGGCCGGAGCGAAGCGCCGACACCGCGGTCAAAACCCCTCTCGAAGCGCTGACCTTGGCATCCATTGTCGAAAAGGAAACTGCGTTAAAGTCCGAATTGCGGATCGTCGCTGGAGTCTATTCCAATCGCTTGCGCACGGGCATGCGGTTGCAGGCTGACCCAACGATCATTTACCCGATCACAAAAGGTAAGCCGCTTAGCCGCCGTATTCGCCGATCCGAAATTACGGACGTGAATGATTATAACACCTATGCAATGGCTGGTCTGCCAAGAGGACCAATTGCCAATCCGTCGCGCGCGGCAATTGCCGCTGTGCTAAACCCGCAAAAGACCAGCGCATTATACTTCGTTGCCGATGGCAAGGGCGGGCATGTTTTCGCCGACACGTTGCAAGAGCATAATGCAAACGTGGCAAAATGGTACGCTCTGCGCCGCCAGCGCGGCGAAATGTAGTCCTTACGGCTCCACAATGTTGAACGCGCCCGGCATCGGATCAAGCGCCGCCTGAAGCTTTTCAATTGCCGCCCTATCGCCTTCAATTTTCAATCCAGCGGCCTGTAATTGCGCCGCCGGCATTTTCAGGAATAATAAGGCCAAAAACAATTGCCGTGGGCCAGTGACCGTTACCGTAGGCGCGGCATGAAGCTGCCCCATTTCGTTAAACATCACCGAATTGCCGACCGTGACTCTAGCCGTTTCTTTTCGGTCAGAAATCACAAAATTCAGCGCCAGCGCGTCATTGCCAATGACATTGGGGTCTAGCCGGGTCGAAACGGAATCCAGCAACAAGCCCGTTGGTATCGCCGAAATCATATCTATGCTTTGCGTGTTAATGCCCGCCTTCATTCCAACACGCAATTCGTTTGCGCCTGTCAGGAACATATTGCGCCAGATCGCTGATTCCGACTGATAGCCCTGCTGTTCATAGCTGTCGGCAAGCAAGGCTCGACCTTCAACATTTTTGGGTTCCGCAAAGACAAGTTGATTCAGCAGGTCTGATGACCAGCGATAATCGCCTGCCTTCATCGCCTTCTTCGCTTCTGCCAACACCTTCTTTGCACCGCCCAACGCCGCGACCATTTTGGCCGCGCGGACCTCCGGCGGATGCGGGTTTAAATTGGCGGGGACGGCATCATACCAACCGAGATAATATTGATAAATCGCCTTCGAATTATGACTATATGTGCCGTAATAGCCCTTGTTGAACCATTGATTGGCAATCGCAGGCGGTGCCTTCAAAACCTCAGCAATTTCCGCCTGAGTCATCCCCTTGTTCATCATGCGGACGGTTTGATCATGCAAATACCGGTAATTGTCGCGTTGCCCCGACAGCCAACCTTTAACCTCTGCCTGACCAAAACGCGGCCAGCAATGGCTTGAAGCGATGATATCGCTCCGGTCACCATAAAGGTTGACCGCTTCATTCAAAAACCCGGACCAACTCAGCGTATCACGCACCTTTGAGCCACGTGGCGTCAGGATATTGTGGAGGGTACAGGTCGCGATCTCCGCCGCAAGAAACGTCCGCGACGCTGGCATATAGACGTTCATTTCGGCTGGTGCTTCGGTATGCGGCACCATTTGGAACTCAAGCGTGACGCCATCGACTTCACGAAGCTCGCCCGTTTTGCGGATATCGATTGTGGGCGGAATCAGCGTAATGTCACCGCCGCCAATGCCTCTGCCAATGCCGCTACCCATTGTTCCTTGTGGTCCGGGGGTCAGGTTGGTGCCCATCTGAAATGTGGCGCGCCTAATCATTGCGGGGCCAGCCATGACATTTTCAGACGCGGTTTCGGCGAGGAAATGTTCCGGCGCGATAATCGCCACCTTGCCGGCCTTCACATCGGCTTCGTTGGTGATCCCGCGCACCCCACCAAAATGGTCGCCATGGCTGTGACTATAGACAACAGCCGTGACTGGTCGCGCGCCTAACTTTTCATTCACAAGCTTTAACGCAGCCGCAGCCGTATCGCGGCTTGTCAGCGGATCGATGATGATCCAGCCTGTTTGGCCCTTGATAATCGTCATGTTCGACAAGTCAAACCCACGCACTTGCCATATATTGTCCGCCAGCGCGTAAAGACCATGCTTGCGCAGCAGCCCCATATGCCGCCACAGACTTGGGTTGACGGTGTCGGGCGACTTGCCGTCTGTCATCCAGTCATACGCCCCGAGATTCCATACCGGCTTGCCATCTCTATCGGTGATGACAGGGTCGGACAATGTACCGATAAAGCCCCGGTCCGCAAAATCGAAATCGCGGCCGTCTTCGACCGGAAGCTGCGCCGCGACGTTGCGTTGCGCGGCGATCGTCACATCAGAGGATGGCTTTGCATCTTGTGCCCATGCGCCGGTGGCCGATACGGTGCTCAATAACGCCGCCCATAAAATTCTCCGCATCCTACTTCCTCCAAATATTTTGACAGCTAGATGCAACATAAGATGGCACAGGTAAATCCGCTATTTAGCCAAGCATGCTGGCCTTGAAGTGCGGATCACAAGAAGCTGTAAGGATCGACATCCACCCCGACGCGGACACCGCGCGGAAATTGCAGGCCACCAAGCCATTCGCGGATAATTGTCTGCACCTCAACCGAGCGCTGTGCATGCACCAACAGCCGCTGACGATAGCGGCCGCGCAGCATTGCCAACGGTGCGGGTGCTGGACCGTAGACATGCATGCCCTCAACCTTCGGTGCAGCTCCGCCCACTGCGCGTGCGGCCTCAATGGCTTCCCGTTCGTCCTCGGACGAGATAATAATGGCGGCAAACCGGCCAAAAGGTGGTGCGCCCGCGGATTTACGCTGTTCAGTCTCGGCATCATAAAATGCGTCGCGGTCGCCAGCGACTAAGGCTGCGATGACGGGATGGTTGGGGTTGCGTGTCTGGATAAAAACTTCGCCGGGCTTTTCCCCGCGCCCCGCCCGGCCAGCGGCCTGCGCGATTTGCTGGAATGTGCGTTCGGCAGCACGCAAATCCCCGCCCTCAAGACCCAAATCCGCGTCGATCACGCCGACCAAGGTCAGTTCAGGAAAGTGATAGCCCTTTGTTACCAATTGCGTGCCGATGATGATATCTACCGCCTTGTTTTCGACGCGCGATACGAATTCGGCGGCTTTTTCAGGCGACCAGAGCGTGTCCGATGTCGCAACAATGGTGCGGGCGTTCGGCAACAGGCGGTTAACCTCGTCGCTGATGCGTTCAACGCCTGGGCCACAGGCGACCAAGGTGTCGCTTTCGCCGCATTCAGGACATTCCTCCGGCGGTGGCATGACATGGCCGCAATGATGGCAGGCGAGCCGACGAACCAGCCGGTGCTCAACCATCCAGCTTGTGCAATTCGGGCACTGAAAACGGTGACCGCAGGTTCTGCACAAGGTCAACGGCGCATATCCCCGTCGGTTGAGGAATAACAGGCTCTGTTCGCCCCGTTCGAACCGCTCTTCCAGCGCTTTCAACAATGTCGGCGCAATCCAGTGCTGCGATTCAGGCGCATCCAGAGTGAGATCGATGGCCTTGATCTCGGGCATTTTGGCCGCACCAAAGCGTGACGGGATTTCAAGCCCTTTATATCGTCCAATCGCAACCATGTGACGCGATTCCAGTGCGGGCGTAGCTGAAGCCAGCACGACCGGAAAGGCTTCAAAACGGCCACGCATTACTGCAACGTCGCGGGCATGGTAGCGCACGCCGTCTTCCTGTTTGAAACTGGTCTCATGCGCCTCATCAACGATGATGAGGCGCAGATTGGGAAAAGGAAGAAAAAGGGCCGAGCGCGCGCCCACGAGCACCTTCGCACTGCCATCGGCAACAGCGCGCCAGACACGGCGGCGCTGGGTGGAGCGCAGATTGCTGTGCCACACGGCTGGCTCCACGCCAAATCTGCCTTCAAAGCGTGCAAGAAACGGCGCGGTCAGCGCGATTTCGGGGAGCAGGACCAGAACCTGTTTGCCCATGCGTACCGCCTCGGCAACCGCTTCAAAATAGGTTTCAGTTTTGCCCGACCCCGTGACGCCATCAAGGACGAAGGTGTCAAAGCCGCCCGTCCGAACCGCTTCAACCATGCTGGTTGCAGCCGCCTGTTGTGCTTCATTCAATGCCGGCGCAGCAAAGTCAGCTTGTGGTTCGGGCAAGGGCGTGTCGGCGCTGATCGTGACAGGTTCAAAGGCGCCTGCCTTGATAAGCCCGCGAATGACCGCGTCACTCACCCCAGCTTCCGCCGCCAGCTCGCGCACAAGCCCCTGAACGCCTTCCAGTGCATCGAGCGCTGCCGCGCGTTGCGGTGTAAGCCGTGCAGGTTCGAACCCCGTGCGACGATACTCTTTAATAGTGCCTGAGGCTGTGAATGCAGCGGAGGACGCCAACACCATCCGCAGGACCGCAGCATGGGTGGTCAGATAATAATCAGCCACCCAGTCAATGAGGCGGCGCAGACCCGGCCCAACTGGCGGGCATTCAACACGTTCAAGCATCGCGCGCAGTTTGCTGGCGTCAACCAGTTCGTCGCCAAAGACATCATCGTCCCAGATAACGCCCGGCAATTTGCGTGGGCCAAGCGGCACCATCACGACAGTGCCCGGACCAGCGTGCATGTCGGCAGGTAAGCGGTAATCCAGCGGACCAATCGCTTGCGTCAACAAGACGACACGGACGCGGTTGATGGGCGGGCTCATGACGGGCGTATAGGCAATCGAATGGCTAACGTCACCACCTTCGATCAGTTGCTAGCTTTCTCAATCCGATAGGCCCTGTTATTTCTGCTGCAACTTTGCCAATAAGCAGTGAACCCGAATCTCCAATCAGGAAGACGTCCCATGAAATTCTTCGCCGATACCGCTGACATTGCCGACATCAAGGATCTGGCAGCGACTGGTTTGCTCGACGGTGTGACCACTAATCCGTCATTAATTGCCAAATCAGGCCGGGATTTCATTGAAGTAACGCGCGAAATCTGCGCGCTGACTGACGGCCCGGTTTCGGCTGAAGTCGTTGCGCTTGACCATGTGACAATGATGAAAGAGGCGGAAATCTTGCGCAAAATCGCCGACAATGTCTGCATCAAGGTACCATTGACCATTGACGGTTTGAAAACCTGCAAGGCGCTGACTTCGGAAGGCACTTTGGTCAACGTCACCTTGTGCTTTTCCGCCAATCAGGCGCTGTTGGCCGCCAAAGCAGGTGCGACCTTCGTATCTCCGTTCGTTGGCCGTCATGACGACAATGGCTTTGATGGCATGCAACTCATCAGCGACATCCGTTTGATCTATGACAACTACGCCTTTGGCACCGAAATACTCGTCGCCAGCGTTCGGCATGGTGTCCATGTGCTTGAAGCTGCAAAGATCGGCGCTGACGTGATGACTGCGCCGCCGTCGGTCATAAAGGGCTTGTTCAAGCACATCCTAACCGACAAGGGCATCGAAGGCTTTTTGGCCGATTGGGCGAAAACCGGTCAGGCCATTGGCTAATTTGTGATTGCAGAAAACCGCACAGACGCTGCCAAAATCTTCGGATTTGCGGAGCTGCATCTATGGGCTATTGTCCGTATAGTTTTTAAAGGCGGGCAGACCTATCTTCAGGCAGAAGATGCGAGCACAAAGCTCGCCGGAGCCTAAAGATGAACAAGCCCGAGAAGGTGTTTCCCATCGCGCATATACATTATGAAGACAAAATTGGTGAGAACGGCAAAATCGTCGTTCCTGATGAAGTCCAGAACGCCATCCGTACACTGATTCGCTGGTCAGGTGATGACCCAGAGCGCGAAGGCTTGCTCGATACGCCTGCACGCGTTGGCCGCGCATGGCGTGAATATTGCCGCGGCTATGCCGAAAATCCCGCAGCGCATTTGTCGCGTACCTTTCAAGAGGTTGGTGGCTATCACGAATTGGTGCTGCTGAAAGACATTCCGTTCCAGTCGCATTGTGAGCACCACATGGCGCCCATCATTGGTAAAGCATCGATTGCGTATATGCCAACGGACAAAGTCGTCGGCATTTCAAAGCTAGCACGCGTTCTGCACGGATTTGCGCAGCGGCTTCAGGTTCAGGAACGCCTAACCGCCGAAGTCGCAAACTGCATCTGGGAAAATCTAAAGCCAGCAGGCGCAGCGGTCGTTATCGAAGCGCAGCATGGGTGCATGACCGGACGCGGCGTGAAGGTACATGGCGTTGGCATGGTCACTTCAAAACTTATTGGCTGCTTCCTTGACGACCAGTCAAGCCGCAAGGAAGTGATGAGCCTGATGGGTTACTAATCTCGGTCAGTTCGGTATCTTTTGGTGTATGAAAGACCATCGGCAGCACTTAAGGTTGCGGGATAGCCCCTCTCTTCAATCCGCGCCGGACAATAGCACCATGGTCTTTACCCTTCCCCAATTCGATCTTCAGGGCTTTGTGCGGGCTACACTCGCCGAAGATCTGGGGCCGACAGCAAAGGACGTTACGTCCGAAAGCGTTATTCCAGCCGATATACAGTTTGACGGTGTCATGGACAGCCGTGATGCAATAACCGTCGCGGGCTTGCCGATTGCGGCAGCATTCTTCCGGTCGCTTGACCCCGCAATGGACATAGCAATGTTGGTCGAAGACGGCCAGCAGGTGCCAGCGGGAACGGACCTTATGCGGTTAAAGGGCAATGCCCGAGCTATGTTGACGGCGGAACGGTCTGCGCTGAATACCGTGCAGCACCTATCCGGCATCGCGACGATGACGCGGCAATATGTCGACGCAATAGCGGGCACTGGCTGTATTCTTTTGGACACAAGAAAAACCATTCCTGGCCTTCGCGTGCTGGAAAAATATGCAACCCGCATGGGTGGCGCAACGAACCATCGCATGGGATTGTGGGATGCCGCCATGATCAAAGACAACCATGTCGCGGTCGCAGGCGGCGTGGCCGAAGCGGTGGCGCGCGCACGAAATGCTGGCGTTGAACGCATTATCTTAGAAGTGGATAGCATCGCGCAGATCGAGCCTGGCCTTGCCGCAGGGGCGAGCCATTTGTTGCTGGACAATATGGATGCCGATACGCTGCGCGAGGCTGTTGCGCTCATTGCTGGCCGCGTGCCAACCGAGGCCTCGGGCGGTGTCACCCTGGAGACTATCCACGCCAAGGCGGAAACTGGGGTTACCTATATTTCCGTCGGCCGCCTTACCCAAAGCGCGCCTGCCGCTGACATTGGACTGGACTTTGCGCAGGCTTAAGGCTCTCGCATTTGTAGGCGTTGTGGCGGCGGCCCAGCCTTCGCCGCTCATAGCACAAGCGTGGCAATGCCAGCCGCCAAAGTTTCTGCCCCGTCCAGCGTTAGAAATGCCACAACCAGGTCAGATCCGGCGTAGCGCCATAGACGGCTACGTGCTGACGCTGAGTTGGAGCCCGGAGCACTGCCGTGGGCGGGAACGCGACCCGGCCGGGCGGTTCCAATGTTCTGGCGAAATCGGTGACTTCGGCTTTGTGCTGCATGGCCAGAACGCCGGAAGCTTATTTTGGCGCCGCTAGGTTGCTGTTCAATGCCATTGAATTTCCGGATATGGCGCGGCTTTCGCGCGAACCCGAGCGCGGAACCCCTTTAACTGCGCGCGTGCTGGCCGAACGATTCGCCGATCTTAATGAAGGTCTGCCGTCGGATGCCATCATCGTTAAGACGACGGGCAAGGGCTGGCTCGACGAAGTGCGCATCTGCCTTGGGCGCGATTTCAAACCTCGGCGCTGTAAGCCATCAAGTCAACCGGCACCTGCCAAAGCACAAATCAAAATCTGGCGAGGTCGTTAGCCTTCAATAATCCGCGTCCCGGGGTGATGCTTGTCGAGATGCTTCTTGATAATCCTCAGATTCTTGGTGTTGGAACGCCAGACAAGGTCAAATGCGTCGCCCACTATCGGAATTGCGCCAATGGCTGTATCAATGCCGACATTGGCCGTCATACGGATCAATTGCCGCTTAGACATGCCCAAATTGCGTGCCTCCCATACCATGTACGCCCCCATTGCTGCGGTTAATAGATCACCCAATACGGGCACGAGGCCAATGATGCTGTCTAACCCGAACGGAATTTTCGTGCCCGGAATATGAAAGGCACGTTCCAGCAATTTTTCAAGCGCTTCAACGCGCATACGCACGGCCCGCGGGTCGTTGCCCATTCCAGGTATATCTTTAGCAATCTGCGCAAACTGTTCCTGCGAAATCGGCATTGGCGTGGCTCCTTAAAACCTATGTCGGGTCACGTCCGAGATATTGCAACAGGTGCCAGCCTCGACCATTGGCGACATGCCCCAAAAGACCAGGTCGGATGACAGACCAGCGCAAGGGGTTGGCAATAGGAATGAAGGAGACGGTGCTTTGTAATTCGGCCTCTGCTTGTTCCAATAACTGCGCGCGTACTGCAATGTCGGTCGTGAAACGCGCTTGGGCGACAAGTTCGTCTGCGCGTGCGTTGCAAATGGTGGCAAACTTACAAGACAGTTGATCCAAGTACCATGCGGGGCTCGATTGTTCAGCGGTACGATCAATCAGCCGCAAATCATGCGGCCTATCGATGGTAACACGTTCTACATCAACGCCGATGGACGCAAGATCGGCGCGCAGGCGCGCGAAGAAAATCCGGCTACCATAGCCTCGGGGTAAAGCTACACGCAAACGCCGGATGTCGCCATTTGCGCGCTTCCAATTGGCGACCGTAGCCGCCGCCATCGCTCTGCGCGCATCCATCGCTGGCTTGGCCCACTCAGGACGCGCTACGCTGGTGCGATTGGGTAGGCTTTCGGGAACCAAAGTCACGGTTTCACGCCATGCAACAATGTCGAAAGCGGTGAGCAATTTTGGACGATCAATGGCCATGGCTACTGCTTCGCGATTTGCCTTTTCGGCCAAAAATGCACTGGATTGGACGACTTGCAAACCGAACAGCCCTGGAACTGCATCAAACCGAATTTGGTCTGCCCTAATTTTGGTCGCTTCTAGCAAAGGAAAGCTCTCAAATCGTCCGCCTTCAACAATATCGCTGTGACCAAGAACATAGCGTGCGAGCACAAGTGATGCCTCGCCGCGCCGCAATGTCACCGTGGCGCCCCCTAAAACTGCTGCACCTTCAGCATCAACTTCATTACGGCGCAGTTGCAACGCCCGGCCGAATTTCTTGGCCTGCATTGGCCCTGAGCCAACCCCCTTGTTTAAAAGTCCGAATTCCGGCAAGGCGAGCAATTCCAGCAAATAAGGCATAGGCGCCTTCAATCTGATCTCCACTACCTTGCCAGTCATGGCGACAACACGGTCAATGATACTAAGTTCCGGTCCAAGCTGGCCCTTACCGAGCGCTCGGATCCGGGAGGTCAGAAGCCCCGCCACCTCCCTTGCCATCAATTCGCGCCCGTCATTCCACCGCGTTTTATTCAACCGGAAAATATAGCTCAAACCATCATCAGTAACGATCCAGCGATTGGCAAGGCCCGGCGCAACGCGTCCCTTTTCGTCGAACGTGACGAGCCCTTGAGCCGTTGCTGCGCGCAAATAGGCTGAAGCGAGCGGCAAGGGCGTAGCGGACACGTTGAAGGGTCGTGGACGGTCCTCAATGACATCAATGCGCACACGCTCATTGTCGACACCTTCGGAACATCCGACAAGCATTGCGGAACATAGCATCAGCAAGGATGACAGCGTGCGTATCATGATATGACCATAAGCAGTATATCTCCGGGCACAATCCAACATTCAACGGTTAGAACATGTGAACAGCAATATCTCGTTCGGCGTCGGCGGTAATTGCGAGGCAATGGCCTTGTTCATATTTTCAATATTGGTCCGTTGGCTTGGGTCAGCGGTACAGGTTTTGACATCGTGTAATTGCCGCGCTTCGCGGGCCGACTGCATCGCTGCATTACCTGGCAAAAAGCGTTCAATGCGGTAGATTTCCGTTTCTGGAACATAGCTGACCACTGAGATTTGCGCATCGTTATTAGGCACGAAACTGAGGATCCAGCGGTCACCATTTTCGACATATTGGGTGCGTCCGTTCACACACCCATCGGACTGCCAGGTGAATGCGACGTCAGCAGTATCCGACATGGTGACGCGGCTGCGTTCGGGTTGCAATATACAGGTTTTCGCCACGGGTGCTAAACTGTTGACCGCCGTCTTTTGCCCCACCGCATTATCCGGAGCATCGGCTGTCAAAACCGCACGCACGCGGTCATCAACTTCGTTGAATGATGGCCGCGCGGCAAAGATTCCGACCGCCATGACAAATATCACAGCGCCTGCAGCGCATGCGGCTTTAAACCGGTCGCGCTGGCCGCGTTCCGCAAACTGCCACGCGGCGCCTCCTGCCAGCGCACTTACCACCAAAAGCAAGGCCGCGAATGCCAAATAGTTCTCCCGTTCCGCGATCACCGCATGCTCAGCATCACTGCGGACCTTGCCTTCGCGGCTACGTTGCAACTCAGCTGCAACGCGCGCCTCTTTATCTATCTTTACACGTGTCGATGCCTCAAGCTCCGCCTCGGCACGCGTCAAGTCAGCTACCGAACGACAGTCGCCACGCACGGATCGAAATTCGATGCCTCTATTGGCTAAAAAAGTCGTCAATTCGCGGGCAGAAATGGCAAAGTAAAATTCTGCTCCACCATCGGTAGGTACCGAGCCAAAACTGTTTATCCCAAGCACGCGTCCGCAGGCATCAACAATGGGTCCGCCACTGTTGCCCGGCGCGATAGGGGCAGTATGCAAGAGTGATTCAACCGTCTTTGACATACGGCCCGTCGATACGGTGCCGCGCGTCTTAACAGGCTGCTGCGGACGAAGAACATCCGCCTCGCTCTGCTCAAGCGCTATATCGACGCTTGCGGGGTAACCGATTGCAAATACATCTGCGCCGTCTGCTATGACGCCGGCAAAGATGCTGGCGGGAACGAGCGAACCAGATTTTAACTGCAGCAGCGCCAGATCCTTGCCTGACAAGCTGGCGACGACCGAAGCGCGGTAGCTTTGCGCACCATCGGACGGCACAATGACAATTTGCGCGCTGTCATCACCCCTCGCCATTTCAACCACATGGGCATTCGTCACGATTTTATCGCGGGCGACCGCAACACCAGAACCTATGCTGACGATGCTTTGCTGCCCATCGGCAGTGCTAAAAACAACCACGCGCACAACGCTGCGCGATGCCGCGCTGATGTCACTTGCATCGGCAAATGCTGGCACAACCAAAACCGGCGCCAGAAACAGGAAGAAAACGGCAAGATATCGCATGATGTTATCCATGGCTGGAGTGCCTAAACATCAACGCGGTTCCGGCGCGGGTCGTTCCGCAGATGGCGCAGCTTGAATATTTGCCCCATTGCGATCAAGTTTGATTTCCAGAGGTACACCGCCCACATCGGTGTTCACAATTACCCCCTTGTCTTGGTCGATCCTGACATCCGAATTGCCGATGTCGATGGGCAGTTCCTGCAAATCAGGCAAATCCAATGGTTCAATCGGACCTTCGGGATCGGGCGCCTTGCGTGTTTCGGGTGTGGCTGCTGGTGCAGCATTGCGGATAGATTGTGCCATGAAGTCGCGCCAGATCCGCGCAGGTAGCCCGCCGCCATTTACGCCGCGTAAGGGTGTGTTGTCATCATTACCAACCCAAACGCCCACCACCAGGTCGCCTGCAAAACCGATGAACAGCGCATCACGGTTGTCTTGGCTGGTGCCCGTTTTGCCATATGCTGGAATAGACAGACGCGCAGCGCGGGCCGTGCCCTTGTTGACTGTTGCTCCCAACAGATCGAGCAACATGCGGTGCATGCGTCCACTAAAGGCGCGTGGGCCGGAAAACAGCCACTCGATCCAGCCTTGCTCTTCGCGCTTAAACGCATGGGGTTCGACAGGCCATTGGTTGCTCGCCACACCAGCATAGGCGGATGTCAGTTCGATCAAGGTCACCCCTGAACTGCCCAGCGCAAGGCTTGGGTCCAGCGTCAATGGGCTGCGAATGCCAAGGTCTTGCGCTGCTTGCTCAATCTCTTGGCCACCTATTTTTTGGTAAAGCCGCACCGCGGCAACATTGCTCGACTGAGCAAATGCCTGCTCAAGGGTGATATCCCCACGATAGCGCTGTCCTGAATTTTTAGGGCGATACGCGCCTTCATTAATTGGCGTATCCGCAATCATAGATTGCGGAGTCATGCCAGACTGAAACGCCGCCAGATAAACAAACAATTTGAATGTAGACCCTGGCTGCCGCTTTGCCTGCGTAGCGCGGTTGAAGGCAGATTCCTTATAGCTTTTACCCCCGACCATAGCGACAACTTCGCCATTGGGACGCATCGCAACAAGCGCGATTTGCGCCCCAGCGACGCCAGAGCGGGCCACCACCTTGCGCGCAATATTCTGTAAACGCGCATCGAGCGTTGTGGTCATCTGCACGTCGGCATAGCCGCTTTCCGTTAGCAACCGCGCCTGCGGGATCGCCCAGTCGGCAAAATAGGTGCCTGTCGGTAAAGTCTCTCGTACACGCACGTCGAGCCGCGCCACAGGGGTGGCATCGGCCTTTGCTTGAGTGATGACCTTATTGGCAACCATCGCCTTTAGAACAAGCCTGGCGCGCTTTGCAGCACGTTCTGGGTTCTTTGTCGGGGCCAAGCGCGATGGCGCTTGCACAAGGCCTGCCAGCATGACCGCTTGGCTCAGCGTCAAACGCTCCGGCTGACGGTAGAAATAATGCAAGGATGCGGCGCGCAGGCCATACACATTATCGCCGAAATAGACGTTGGACAGATAGCGCCCCAGAATTTCATCCTTTGTCAAACGCCCTTCAAGCCAGAACGCGATGAGCATTTCTCGCGCCTTCCGCGTCAAGTTTCGCTCAGGTGTTAGAAACGTAAATTTCGCAAGCTGCTGGGTAATCGTGCTGCCACCTTGCGTCATGCCGCTGCCAAACGCGTTCGACCAAGCGGCACGGGCAAGGCCGCGCGGATCAACACCAAAGTGCGAATAAAAGCGGCGGTCTTCGATCGAAAGAAAAGCCTGAACAACATGCGGCGGCAATTCGCGGACATCGACAGGCTTATCGACGATCGCGCCATTGCGCGCGATAGGCGTGCCATCGGACGCCAGTAAAGTAATGCGTGGCGGCGCGATAGGCTGAAGCGATTTTGATAAAGGGGCGGTAACGGCAAGCCACAGCAGTAGCAGCATGAACAGAGCGATACATGCAGCGATGGTCCGGCTAATCCACCACCAGCGCGTTTTACCCAGAAATAGACGTTTCCCCGCGGCGGGCTGTCCATTGTTCGACGGATGCGTATCGTCAGGAAAAGGTTGCGCGAAGCTCTCGTCGAAAGCGGCAAGCCGACTATCGATATCCGTGTTTTGATTAGAAGAGGAGCGCCAAAAAAGCATTGGATGGCAGTATTATATCGATATAACGGTGAAGGCGAGAGTATATTTGATACACCTCGTCATCGGCCAATCAAGCCCTACCAAGGTCGCCCTTACCCAATGTGCCGCCTGCCATTTCGAGCATGCGGTCGAGGCTCTTTTTGGCGGCAAGACGCACATTTTCGTCTAGTTCGATTTGCGGTTGGAGATCACGCAAGGCGAGATATAGTTTTTCCATCGTGTTCAGCGCCATATATGGACAGATGTTGCAAGCGCAATTTCCGTCGGCTCCGGGTGCACCGATGAAGGTTTTGGTGGGTTCGGCCTTTTCCATTTGGTGGATAATGTGCGGCTCGGTGGCGACGATCAGGGTGTCGCCTTCCATCGTTTGGGCATATTGCAGGATGCCACTTGTGCTACCGACATAATCCGAATGATCGATGATATGCGGCGGGCATTCGGGGTGTGCAGCAACTGGAACGCCGGGATATTGGGCTTTAAGTTTCAAAAGCTCGGTTTCCGAAAACGCCTCGTGCACGATGCACACGCCCGGCCATAACAACATTTCGCGGTTGAATTTGCGGCTGAGATAGCCGCCCAGATGGCGGTCAGGTCCAAAGATGATTTTCTGTTCTGGCGGGATCTGGCTCAGGATTGTCTCCGCGCTGCTGCTGGTCACGATAATGTCGGACAATGCCTTCACTTCGGCAGAGCAGTTGATGTACATCAGCGCGATATGGTCGGGATGCGCCGCACGAAACGCTTTGAATTTTCCTGGGGGGCAGGCGTCCTCTAACGAGCAACCAGCGGCCATGTCCGGCAGAATAACCGTTTTCTGTGGGCTTAAAATCTTGGCAGTTTCCGCCATGAATTTCACGCCGCAAAAAGCGATGACATCAGCGTCGGTTTCCGCCGCGCGCTTGCTTAATTCAAGGCTGTCGCCGACAAAATCGGCGAGATCCTGTATCTCTGGCTTTTGATAATAATGCGCAAGTATGACGGCATTGCGTTCTTTTTTCAGCCGCGCGATTTCGGCGAGCAGGTCGATACCTTGCAGGTTTTCACGGGCGGTGGGGGCGTTCATGCTTTCATACCTTTGCCATGCCGAACATGTCTCGACAGCTGAGTTCAAAGTCTATGTGGTCGATTTGGTGTCGCGAAACAAGATCAGCTGGGCAACTTTGCGATTGGCCCGGTGCCTAAGCAGCCATGCGCCATTCCCGCCGAAGTTGGTACGTCGCGAAACGATGCAAAAACACTACGCCGTTAAACGGGCTTCAAGCTTTCCTTGACCATATGCCACCCATCGCCCTGCGCCGCCACGCGGCCCTGATTTTGCAAATCAATCAAATGCGCAAGAACAGAGCGCCCTGCTGCGCCGATTAGACGGGGGTCCAACCCCTTATACATCGCCGCTACCATATTGGGCACATGCCCCTCACCTGCCTCAAGCAACTTCACGATCTGCCGCTCGCGTTGACGGCGGTGGCCAATCATACCGCGCACAAGCTGGCGTGGATTTTCCACAGCAGGGCCGTGGGCGGGGTAATAAATGCGGTCTTCACGGTCGTACAACTTCTGCAGGCTCGCCAGATAGTCACTCATGTCGCCATCGGGCGGACTAACGACGCTCGTCGACCATTTCATGACATGGTCGCCTGTAAACAGCGCGCCACTATCCTGCAACGCAAAGCACAGATGATTGCTGGTGTGCCCCGGCGTTGCCACCGCCTCCAGAGCCCAGCCATCGCCGGAGATAACCTCCCCATCGGTCAGTATCCGGTCAGGGCGGTAATCCGGGTCAAAGGCACTGTCGGCCCGCGGCCCATCATCGCGCAGCACCAAAGGTGCACAGCCAATGATTGGCGCGCCAGTTGCTGCTTTTAACGGCGCTGCGGCAGGAGAATGGTCGCGATGTGTGTGTGTGCATAGGATCGCCACGACCTTGGCATCGCCTATGGCGTGCAAAATCGCCTCAACATGCCCGTCGCCGCGTATGTCGGCGGGATCACCAATGCTTTGACCGCTGCCAACTGGGCCCGGATCAATTACGGCAACATCTTTGCCATTCCCGACAATCCATGTTTGCGTCCCCGTATAGGTATAAGGCGACGCATTGGGTGCGAGCACCCGCCGCACGAGCGCCTCATGCTGTTCGGTCTCGCCTGCTTTGATGGTGTCTGGCCAATTCATTACGGCAATATGGCGCATGAGGGACAAAAGAGAAAGGGGGCGATGAGCGGAATATCCTGCGGGTGCATTCTACGCCATTGGGGTCAAGCTGATGTCCAACATGATTATAATACTTTTGGGAGTTAAAATACTGATAAAATTTGTTTTATGTGACTTATGCTGAGCATGATGAACCTTCCCTAAAATCGGCAATCATTTTCTCAACCATTTTACTTGAGTTTGCTCAAGCAACAAAAGCTATGGTGGCGTATACCGTTGGCGTGGAGGAGTTGTTACCAGATTGACTCAATATGTCTAGCGGTGTCATATGAAGACAATATTTTGATGCGTACTGTTGCAATGTTGCCATAGTGACGCTTTACGGACCGCGAAGGACAAGAGTTGCCATTTAAAATCATCATGCAACAAGGCGGCTTTGACCTGTTGCGCAATGACGTCAGCATGCTGGCGCACCGCGCTGATGCCCCTGCAATTACGCTGGGGATCGGCGTACCTCATCTGGAAATGGTTCGTGGTAATTCTCGCATCGACGATCTGGTTGAAATGCGGTTGGCCTTGGATTGCTTTGCGGCCTCCGATGGCGCTATTCGGCTTTGGAATGCGGCGCGCCCTGATGTGGTGGCTACTCTCAAGCTGGCTCAGCGCGCGCAGCAATCGGCGCTTGAACTGCGTTGCAGTGACCCCGCCTTAAACCGTCTTTGGATAGATATGCAGTGCGCAACTTCCGAAGCCTTTTGGGGCGGCGGCGAGCAAATGTCTTATTTGCGACTGAACGGCCGACGTTTTCCATTTTGGACATCCGAGCCTGGTGTTGGCCGTGATAAATCTACGGCGTTGACGCAGACCATGGACGCGAATGGCTTGGCAGGCGGTGATTATTGGACGACCAATTATCCGCAGCCGACTTGGCTAAGCTCCGCGCGTTACGCGGTGCATCTAGAGACAACTGCATACTCGGTTCTGGATTTGACCGAAAAGGGTCGCGTTGGCATCGAATGCTGGTCCGCCAATGTCGTTCTAGAGTTGTTTGAGGCACCATCGTTGCCCAATCTGGTCACCAAATTGTCCGATCGCTTTGGCCGGCAGCCACCTTTGCCCGAATGGGCGATTTCCGGGGCGATTGTGGGCCTTAAAGACGGGGCAGACACATTCGATCGTTTCGAGACAATTGCCGCCTCTGGCGCAGCGATAACGGGCTTGTGGTGCGAAGATTGGGTCGGCATCCGGCAAACCAGCTTTGGAAAGCGGTTGTTTTGGGACTGGAAATGGAATGCAACGCGCTATCCAGATTTGCCAACCCGTATAGCCGCGCTGGCGGAGCGTGGCTTTCGCTTTTTGGGATATGTTAATCCCTATTTGGCCGTGGATGGCGCGCTCTACCAAGAGGCGCAAGCGCACAATTATCTCGCATTGCGGAAGGAAAGCAACAAACCTTATGCCGTGGATTTCGGCGAATTTGACGCAGGCGTGGTCGATTTCACCAATCCTGCCGCCGCCAGCTGGTTTGCCGACCGCATCATTGGGCAAGAAATGCTCGACTTTGGACTATCAGGCTGGATGGCGGATTTTGGCGAATATTTGCCCACCGATGTGCGATTGTTCGACGGTTCGGACCCAATGGAAGCGCATAACCGCTGGCCTGTATTATGGGCGAAGGTCAATGCCGACGCCATCGCGTCGCGCGGCAAGACCGGTGACGCCACCTTCTTCATGCGGGCTGGCTTTTCCGGCGTCCAAGCCCATTGCCCCTTGTTATGGGCCGGCGACCAATGCGTTGATTTTACGCGGCATGATGGCATTAACACCGTGATAACTGCTGCTTTGTCTTCAGGTCTGCTCGGCAATGCCTATCATCATAGCGACTTGGGCGGTTACACCAGTTTACACGGCGTTGTCCGCACTGCCGAACTGATGCACCGCTGGATTGACCTGGCTGCATTCGCGCCGGTCATGCGCAGCCATGAAGGCAATCGTCCCTCGGATAATCTGCAAATTGACAGCAGCCCCGAAATCCTCACCCATTTTGCGCGGATGAGCCAAGTGCATGCGCAGCTTGCGCCC
>CALGEE010000405.1 GCA_937881525.1 uncultured Sphingomonadales bacterium
TGTGGCTCGGTTAAGGCGCTATTCAGACGGGGTGCCGGGTTAGGTTGGCTGTGCGGCATGACATAATTTTGCGCGATTGCGTCAGGATTCAAAAGCGCATCTTTTTCGCGCAACTCATCCACGTTTGGGACATTTTCACGAATGAAGTTTGAATCTATCGCGCCATCAATCACGGTATGGGCCACATGGATGTTCTTTGGCCCCAACTCGCGTGCCATTGATTGTGCTAATGCGCGCAGTGCATGTTTAGCACCCGAGAACGCAGAAAAACCGTCGCGTCCGCGCATGCTAGCGGATGCTCCTGTAAAGATGATCGTTCCGTGCCCACGGGTCAGCATCTTGCCTGCCACTTCACGCCCCATAAGAAACCCTGCGAAACAGGCCATTTCCCAAACCTTGCGGTAGACGCGCGATGTTGTCTCAGTAATGGAGAACCGCACATTTGCGCCGATGTTAAAAACTGCGACCTCGATAGGGGCTACATCCTTTTCAATGTGCTCAATCAGGGCGATCATCGCGTCTTCGTCGCGCGCATCAGCAGGCATTGCAATGGCTTCGCCGCCGCTGTCTCGAATGGATTGCGCCAATGTTTCAAGCGCATCAGCGTGTCGCGGGCGGCGCACCAAACACACAACCATACCTTCTTGCGCAAAGGCGCGTGCAACGGCTGATCCCGTGTCGTCCCCCGCACCGATTATCAAACACGCTTGTTTCGCTGACATCATGTGTTCCTTTTTGTAATGATTTGACAAATCGTTTTTGACAGAGGGCTTTGTGGGTTGCCAAGTTCGAGTATGACAGAAAAATGATGCTGATCAGGATGGTAATCGCTATGCAGCACAAACTTGGTGTCCGCGCCAACCGTAGCAATATCCGCCTCAAAACCAGAACTTATCCACGTTTTCGTGAATATTTTATCGACTTTGAGATCAATGACCTGAGGCGACGTAAATGCCTTATTCGGCAACCACGATGTTTCCTCTGGCGGTACCCTAACTTTGGCAATCTGGTCGCCGCTGAGAAGTGTCCGTGACATGCTCATGTTGAGGTCTCCGTGTGTAAGAATTGTCGTCAGGATTCTGGACCCGATGGCATCTTACACTACAAGAGAGCTCGGCTTATCTGGTGGGCTTCAGTATGAGATGCAGTTTTTGAAAAGCAAGTGTTACGGCGTTTGCGCCCTTAACTTTGCAGCAGTTTCAACAATGCTTTCGCGCAGAATGCCCTCGATATCCATGATCATTTTCTCGTCCATAATCAACGTCGGTGACAGGATCAGAATATTTCCCAAGGGCCGTGCAATCAAACCGCGCCTTTGACAGGCCTTGGCCAACTGCAGACCGATGTTTACCTCGTCCGAGAACGTCTCTTTGGTTTCCTTGTCAGACACGAACTCCAGCCCCATCATAAAGTGGCTGCCCCGCACGTCGCCGACGATGTCGATGTCCATCAAACCGCGCAGCGCATTTTCGAAAATCTTGCCGGTGGTTTTTACACGACCGGGAATATCCTCGTCCTCAAGAATTTTGATGTTCGCAAGGCCAGCAGCGCAAGCGGCTGGATGGCTGGAATAGGTCATACCGTGCAAGAACATCGCATCTGGCCCCGAAATCACGTCGTAAATT
This sequence comes from uncultured Sphingomonadales bacterium, assembly GCA_937881525.1. Lineage (GTDB taxonomy): Bacteria > Pseudomonadota > Alphaproteobacteria > Sphingomonadales > Sphingomonadaceae > Sphingorhabdus_B. Next base: position 1,626 of record CALGEE010000405.1, read on the forward strand.
TCATCTGAAATGATCGTCGCCGACAGCGGTTGATAGCCGGACGTGATGCCTTTGGCCGTACAAATAATATCTGGCACCATTCCGAAAATCGCTTCGGACGAGAACATTTCGCCAAGCCGCCCCCAAGCGGTTACCACTTCGTCGGCGACGTACATGATGTCGTGCTGTTTGGTAATTTCATGCATCCGTTTGTGGTAGCCTTTTGGCGCGACCAGCACGCCACCAGCGCCCATGATCGGCTCTGCAAAAAAGCCTGCGATATTGTCTGCGCCAACACGTTCAATTGTATCGGTCATGTCTTTGGCCAGCACCTCAAGGAACTCTGCCTCTGTCATACCGTCCTCGCCTTCGCGATACTGGTAAGGCGAGCGGAGGTGATGCACGAGCCCGTTTGCGGCCGTGTCCCAGTCCTCGGAATAAGCGGGCGTTGTTAAGGCCATCGCGAGGTAAGTGGAGCCGTGATACGCCCCAACACGTGACAAGATCTGCTTTTTGTTCGGACGTCCTTTCAGGTTATTGTAGTGGTGTAGCATTCGCACTGCCGTGTCGTTAGCCACCGACCCAGAGTTGGCAAAATAGACGTGGTTCAGACTATCAGGCGCCAATGACGTGACCTTTTTTGCCAATTCAGCCGCCGCGGGGTGAGTGAAGTTGTAAAAGGTTGAATAGTAGTCCAGCGTTTTCAGCTGTTCTGTGATTGCGTCGATAATTTCTGTGCGGCCATGGCCGACATTCACACACCAAAGGCCGCCGATGCCGTCAATCAGCTCGTTGCCCTCGCTGTCCGTGACCATCGCGCCCTTTGCGCCAACGATGGCTGTGCGCGCGTCTTGTTGTTTCAGGCCATGCAGATTGGCGAAGGATTGGATCAGGTGGCTATCGGATGTAAGGATATCATCTGTGCCTGTTGGAATGTCGAGTGTCATGGAGATACCTTTCTGTAATCCGCTTGCTGTGTAGACAGTTGGGACGGTTCGATTTGATCTGTTTCATTCAGGTCAGCGATGAGGAGGATTTCCGCGTCGCGGGTGGCTTGGGTCAGGATTGTTTCGGCGGGGCCTGCAATGATGGATTGGCCGCAAAACGACAGGCCGTTGTCTGCGCCGCAATAATTGGCATAGACGATCGTTTGGTTGTTTTCAGTCGCGCGCGCTGGAACAAGTGTGTTGCACACAAGGCTGAAATCGGCGGGGTTTGCGGTGGGGACTAGAATGCGTTTGACCGCCATATCTGCAAGGGCGCGGCAGTGCTGTGCAAATTCCACGTCATAGCAGATAAGGATTGCGGTTTTCACGCCGTTTAGGGTGAAGGTGGTGTAGCTATCGCCAAAGGCAAAGACGGAAGGCTCGACTGATCCCCAAAGTTGGATTTTGCGGTAACGGCCGAGTTTGGTTCCGTTTGCATCAAAAGTGCTGGCGCTGTTGTAAAGAATTCCGCCGTCCCGTTCCGCCCAGCCGATTGTCAGACCGCATTTGTGTTTTTGGGCAAGGGTGGCGCAGCGCATTTCCCAATCGCCGCCGACGGATTGGGCCAGCTCTGCGTGGTGGTGCATTTGATTGTACCCCAGCAGGTAAAGTTCTGGAAACACAACCATTTGCGCACCCTGTTTGGCGGCTTGAGCCAGTGTTTCATCTATTTTTCTGAAGGCATAGAAAAGGTCACCTTCAGGAGATGGGCCTTGGTATGCTGCGATTTTCATGGCCCCTCCTTTCGCGTTAGACGCTTTCAAAACCAGTGAGGACGTTGACAGTGTTCAAGCCGATTTCTGCGATGTCGTAGCCACCTTCCATCACGAACAATGTCGGCAGGTTAACGGCCGCGATATCTGCTCCATAGGTCGTGAAATCTTCTGACTTTAGTTTAAAGAAGCTGATCGGATCGGTTTCAAACGTGTCCACTCCTAGCGAGATGACTAGCGCGTCAGGTTGATAGGCCGCGACCTTTTCTAGCGCATCTTTCAGTGCCCTTCGCCAAACGTCGAACGTGGTCCCCGGTGGCATCGGGTAGTTGTGATTGAATCCAACGCCTTCGCCTGCGCCCGTTTCATCTGCATGGCCAAGGAAATGCGGGAAGGCGTCCATCGGGTCGCCGTGAAGCGACGCAAACATAATGTCATCACGTCTGTAAAAAATGTCCTGCGTGCCATTACCGTGGTGAAAATCCACATCAACAATTGCAACGCGCTTCATACCGTTGTCGCGCAGAGTTTGCGCGGCGATTGCAGCGTTGTTTAAGAAACAATAGCCGCCGTACATATCAATCGCCGCGTGATGACCAGGGGGGCGGCATAACGCGAAAGCATTTTTACCAGCAAGAATTTCATGTGCGCTCGTGATTGCGACTTGCGCACTGGCGTAGGCGGCTGGCCATGTACCCGCGGTTAGGGCTGTTTCAGCGGCGAGCGCGTAATATCCAAGCAAGCCCTCGATAAAGTTTGGCTTCTTGTCAGACATGCGCCGTGCGGGCCAACAGGTTGGTATGGCTTCCCCTTTGAATCCTTCTGCCTCCCAAAGTGACCATGCGTCTTGTAGAAATTGCACAAAATCTGCGTCATGAATGCGCAAGATCGGGTCCATGCCGTATTCATTGGGCGGGACGACCGGGCCGAAACTGGTTTGCGTCAACCGATCGTGGATGTATTTCGCGCGTGATGGGCGTTCAAAGGGTTCAACCAATTCGCCACCGAACAGCTCGGTTTTCGCGTCGCGCAGCAGATGGTTCTCGCTGAAAATCGTTTTCATTTTGGGCCTATTGCGTGAAATGGAGAGCGGGATAAGCCGCTCTCCAAAAAGGTTCTACTTTTTCAGGTTGGTCCAGATTGTGTCATACACCGCCTGAACTTCTTGCGCGCAAGCTTCAACCAATTGGCCCACTGGAGTGGCAGGTGGATTGGATTCTGGCGAGTTTTTCACTGCATCAGACAGGAACGGTTCTGTACCATTTACCCCTGCCGTGTAGGCCGCAAAATTAGTCAGCGCCGCCGCGTTTTCTGGTTCCAGCATGAAGTTCATGAACTTGAGTGCGTTGGCGCGGTTTGGTGCATCTTTCAACAGAACGATGTTATCCATCCAAACCACATAACCTTCTTTGGGAAAGGCGTATTCAACGTTCGCGCCTTCTTCGCGGGCCTTGGCCGAAAAGCCGGACCAGATCATGCCAACAGAAGCATCGCCAGACACAAGCACATCTTTTGCCACGTCAGAGCCAAAGCTGGCCCAATGTGGTTTTGCCGCAAGCAACAGATCGTTCAGCGCCTTGAGCTGTTCACGATCAGTGGAACATTGTGGGATACCCAAATACATCGACCCAAGAGCGAGGAGTTCGCCTTGGCTGTCCAACACGTTGATCTTGCCTCTAACTTCCTCTGGCGGATCAAAAACCATCGCGAGCGTATTGATGTCGCCTTTGTAATCGTCACGGTTCACAGCAAAGCTCGTGGAGCCCCATTGGTATGGAACCGAGCTTTTACGCTCTGGATCAAAGCTAAGGTTCATTTGCTGATCCATGATGTTGCCAAAGTTTGGCATCTCGTCGCGTGTGAATGTGTCGAGCATGCCTTCGCCGCCCATAATGTCGACCATATAATCTGACGGTACAGCAACGTCATAGGTCCCCATTTTGCCAGCCTTGAGCGAGGCCAACATGGCTTCGTTGGAGTCGAATGTATCCATTGTGACTTCGACGCCAGCTTCGGCCGCGAACTTGTCGATCAGGTCTTGCGGCAGATATTCAAACCAGTTGTAAATTACCAGTTTGCCTTCAGCACTGGCGGCATTTGCAGCAAGTGAAATGGCCAGCGCAGAAACGCCAAGTTTCAGTAGTTTTTTCAATTTAAGTCTCCCTTGGTTGAGTGTCGTCGTCATTTATTCTTTTCCCCCATCCGACCGACGAAATAGGACAGGGTGACAAAGACCACGGATACCAGAAGCAGCAGTGTGGAAATTGCCATAATGTTGGGTTTGATGCCTTGCCTGACGGCACCATAGATTGCAGTGGGCAGGGTTTCGACGCCTGCACCTTTGACAAAGTTGGTGATAATAAAGTCATCCAGCGAAATGATAAATGCCAGCAAGAAGCCCGACAGGATGCCCGGCGTCATGAGCGGAAGAAGGATCAAGCGAAAGGTCTGAAATCGCGTGGCGTACAGATCTTGAGCGGCTTGTTCAAACGTGTCCTCGATCCCTTGCATCCGTGCCGCGATGGGCAGGTAAGCAAACGGGATGCAGAACACGATATGGGCCAGTACGATCGTTAGGTAACCAGCCTTAAAGCCGATCGCCGAGAAGAAGATAAGCGTAGCAACGGCGGTCACGATTTCTGGTACCATCAAAGGCAGATTGATCAACGCAAAGCTGGCGGATTTTCCGCGAAACTTGCCAGAGCGCAGCATAGCCGTGGCCGCCATGGTCGCGATGATTGTGGCGGATGTGGCGGCAATCAGCGCAATCGTGACGGAGTTGAAAGTGGCGGTTCTGAATTTTGGAGCTTCGACCCCAAAGAATACTTCTTGGTACCAGCGCAAGGACATACTGTCCCAACGGGTGATCGAGGCGCTGTCGTTAAAGGAATAAATCATCACAATGATCAGCGGCGCATAGAGTAGGAACAGACATAAATATGTCAGTGGCAAGAAACCTGGAAAGCGGCGCAGGTCGAGGTTTTTAGAAGCCACTATCCCTGCTCCCGTGTTTGTTGACGCGCATAAAGCGTGAGAACCACCAGAACCATCGACAGAAGGATCATCGAGGCGGCAGCCCCAAAGGGCCAATTGCCAGCAGCGCCTTTGAATTGTTCTTCGATCAGCGAACCGATCATAAAGTTTTTCGCACCGCCCAACAGATCGGGCGCAAGAAAGGCGCCGAGGCTGGGTACAAACACAAGGATGCAGCCTGCAATTATGCCCGGCTTCACTGCGGGCAGGATGATTTGGGTCAAGGTTACATAGCGCGAGGCATAGAGGTCGGCAGCGGCCTCGCTGAGTGCGAAATTATAGCGTTCAACGGCGGCGTAAATTGGCAGCACCATGAACGGCAAATAGGAATAGAACAAACCAAGTTGGACAGCCAGATTGGTGTTGATGATGTGGATAGGCTCTGAGATCAATCCTGATGAAAGCATAAGCTCATTCATCGGTCCATTGTCACGGATCAGAAATTTCATCGAGATTGTGCGGATCAACAGGTTCACCCAGTAGGGAATCGTAATAAGGAACAACCAGATAGAACGGTTGCGCCCCGTGCGAGTGGCAATGAACCATGCTGTCGGAAAACCGATGATAAGGCAGAACACCGTGGCCACCGCTGCTTGCCAGATCGAACGCCAGAAGATGGATATGTAGGTCCATTCAATCTTGGGTGCTTCGTCCCCAAAGAGGCCGCGATCAAAGAAAAATTGGTCATAAGCGGCCAGTGAAAATTCCCAGATTACACCTCCGCGAAATTCCTTGGTCAGGAAGGAGTAAATCAGCATCACGCAAACTGGCACCACCAGAAAGAATCCGATGATGACCCAAGCTGGTAAGATCAGCGGTATGCCAAAGCCAGCATAGGTGCTGGTGTTGGAGTTGGGTGTGGGCTGTGGGCCTGCTGCCATCAGTCCACCAACAGACGTGCGGCGTCTGCCTCGAATTCAAGGCCAACCGCTTGGCCGACTTCCGGAATTTGAATTTGAGTGGAGTTTTGCATGCGAACAGTGACTTTTTCACCATCGGTCAAGGTGACTTCGACATGGACGTCAGTGCCAAGATAGATGTGGCGCGATGCGTTGCCTTGCACAAGACCACCGCCTGCTGTTGTGATTGCGATGCGTTCAGGACGCACAGACAGATGGCCCGGGCCAGCATGAGCGCCGTCGGCGGCGGGACACGTGATCTGCGCACCACTAGGCAGGATACAGGAGCCTTTTCCGCCAGCGAGATCAGTGACATTCACATCCAGCAAGTTTGTTTCGCCAATGAAATCCGCCACAAATTTGTTCTTGGGTGCCTCATAAATTTCACGCGCACTGCCAACTTGTTGAACCTGCCCACCCTCAATCACCGCGATGCGATCGGACATGGTGAGGGCTTCTTCTTGATCGTGGGTAACAAAGACAAAGGTAATGCCGGTTTGTTGCTGGATCTGTTGCAATTCCAGCCGCACTGCTTGGCGCAGCTTTAGGTCTAGTGCCGATAGCGGTTCATCGAGCAACAGCACCTTTGGGCTAGGGGCAAGGGCGCGGGCCAAGGCGACACGTTGTTGTTGTCCACCAGACAGCTGGCTCGGCATGCGATCCGCAAAAGCAGTGAGCTGTACGAGCTCCAACACCTCTCCGACACGGGCCTTGGCCGTGGCTTTATCTTGGCCGAGGCGAAGCAACCCAAACATCACATTTTGCGTGACATTCATGTGCGGGAACAGCGCGTATTGCTGGAAAACTGTGTTAACTGGCCGTTGGTTTGGCAATAAATTTGCGATGTTTTGGCCGTACAAAACAATCGCGCCTTTGGTGATATCTTCAAAACCAGCGATGGAACGCAACAAAGTGGTTTTGCCGCAGCCCGATGGGCCAAGCAGCGTGAAAAATTCGTTGTCTCGGATATCGAGATTCACGTCTTTTAACGCTGTGAATGCGCCATACATTTTGGTGACGTTCTGAATATCAACTGCGATGTTGTCGTTTTCTGGCACTTTATTTCCAATCAGCCAAACGTGGCTGCACCCCCAATTATTGACTCTTAAGCGTATTCGGTGCAATTCGAGGGGTATATACCCCCAAAGAGGTACACATTCGTGGACGCAGAAGAGTCTGAAATCCTGTTGGCGCGGACGATCAAATCATTGAACGAAGATCAGTTTGCCCAAAATTTAAATCTCTGGCTGCGCGCGCTAGTGCATCAAGATAACACAACGATTTTGACATACTTTCGCGATCAAACACCGCGCTTACTGATGACGGACGCTGAAACTTCGGAAGTACACCGCAACATGGAATCCGTATATTTGCGGGGGGCCTACTTGTTGGATCCATTCTATGAACTGCACCATTCTGGCGCCGAGGCGGGGCTCTATCGGATTTCAGAGATTGCGCCTGATCAATTCAATCGCAACCGGTATTTTAACGACTACTATCGCCGTACAACGTTGATTGATGAAATTGCTTTTGTTGTTTGGCCATCACCAGAAATTGGTGTCCACGTTTGCCTAGGTCGCGACGAACGATCTGGCCAAAAATTTTCGAGGCGCGAAAGATTAGCCGCGAAACAAGTGTCTCCAATTGTGGAAGCCCTTGTTTGCGCGAATTGGGCGAAACTGCGGTTTGGCAGTGATGATTGCAAAGAACGTGTCGTTGATCGAATGATCCGTTTGATTGCAGAAACCCAAGATATCAATTTGACCAATCGACAGGCAGAAGTGGCGCTTTTGGTTCTTCAGGGGCATTCGTCTACGTCAATCGGTCTGCGCCTTGGGATTTCGCCGCAAACCGTAAAAGTTTTTCGCAAACAATTGTACAAAAGGTGTGAAGTTTCATCCCAAGCAGAGCTGTTTGGATTGATGCTCCCGATTTTGTCGTCTCAAAATGAACCTTTCACATTGTAGAGTTACGCGCGGCGGGATCTCGTTCTGTAAGAAACATTCAAGCCGTGCCCAACTTTGGGTTGGGGCGCATTTCTTTTTTGACTATCGTGGTGTCAGATTAAACTGGCTCCGCAAGTGTGGTAAAAATGGAAAACAAAGACGATACGATAAAGGGATGCTGCACGCCGTCGCGTGGGGAAACGCCGCTTTCTGTAGCAACTGCAAAGCGCGTGTCCTCCGTTGAGCAAAGCAAATCTGCGATTTTGATTTCAGTTGGCAAAGCCTTGGTTGGAACCAACGTGGCAGGTATTCCGAATGACGGGGAAACACCGTTGCGCAATGTGAATGTGAAACCCTTTCGTATAAGCCCCACTGTTGTGACAAATGCAGAGTTTGCGGAATTCATCAAGGATACGGGTCACA
>CALGEE010000406.1 GCA_937881525.1 uncultured Sphingomonadales bacterium
TAGACGGTCAAGCTCCGCTTTAAAATTGCGATAGGTCTTTGCATGCCGCGGCTTATGCCCCTTGGTATAGCCCAGAACGTCTTCGGCAAAGAGGTATTGCGCGTCAGCATATGGCCCTGCCCCCATCCCAAGCAGCACAAGACTTGTCCGCTCCGCGATTTCTTTTGCTACACGATCCGGCACAACCTCAAGTTCCGCGGCGAAGCAGCCGATATCCTCTAGTTGCTTGATGTGATTGAAGACATTCAGCGCGCTTTGTGCCGTTTTCCCAACTGCTTTGAAACCTCCGGTCCATGTCGCTTTGGAAGGTATCAGCCCAACGTGGCCGACGACAGGGATACCGTCGTCGGCGATCGCCTTGATCGTTCCCATCGACGACGCACAATAGACGCAGTCACCACCAACCTTGATGGCACGATGTGCTGCACGTTGGTAATCCTCTTGCGTCACCAGTTCACCGTACAGCAGACCGACCTGCACAAAGCAGTCACCCGCGGCTTCGCGCATTTCATCGTTCCATACCGGATCGATAATCGACAACATGTCAATGCCAGCGGTAGCTGCAGCTGCGGCTTCCGCGGGCGTATCCACATAGAGCATGGTCAGTTGACGTTTGCCTTTGAGCGCGCGGATGTCTGCCACCGTTGGCCGCTTGTCATAAAGTCCCATTGTCATCTCCAATGATCAGGCTGTTGTCGCAGGCTTGAGTAATGTTTTGAGTTTGATGTCAGGATCGTTAAGGTGATCGGCGGCTACCAAAACACCAGCTTCGATCATTTTTTGCGCAAGCTTGATATCTTTGGCGATTGCATTGCCGCGGCCCAGCCCGACTGCGCCAACAAGCCGGCTGACTTCATTGACGTAAAAAAGGACTTCGTCGTCACTATCGATCCGACGCGTCGCAAAAACGGCGCCATTGGTCTGACCCACACCTTGCAGGCCAAGATCGAACTGGTCAGACCAGAACCAGACGGGACCGTCGAACGCATGGTGCCCGCCTACCATGTTCTGCCCCGCGATATCCCCCTGGGTTTGCGCGTTTTGCCATGTTTCAAAGCGCTGGCGGATGCCGTTACGCTGGACACTGGCGCAATCGCCAGCGGCAAAGATATGTGGATCATCGGTACAAAGGTTGTCGTTCACGCAGATGCCATTCTCAATCGCCAGACCTGCCACAGCAGCAAGCCCGGTTCTTGGCGCGACACCGATTGCAGCCACAACCAGATTTGCCGCAAGCATCCGGCCGTCGGCAAGAACCACATGCTCAGCCGTGATCCTGTCAACTTCCACACCGCAGAAGATGTGCGTTCCTTCCGAGACGTGCCGGTCAACAATCCTTTGCGCCAGCGGGCGCGGCACATTTCGACCCAAGGCGACCGGCGCATATTCCAGCACAGACACATCAACGCCCCGCGCTACGAGGACTGCGGCGAGTTCTAGACCGATCAACCCCGCCCCTACGATCACCACTTTCGTGCCGGGTCGCGCGATATCATAAATGCGCGCGGCATCCTGGACCGTCCGCAATGACAGCGCCCGTTCTGCTCCGTCGCAGGTCATCTGTCGTGGGCTGGCACCTGTTGCGAAAAGCAACTTATCATAGCCGAGCCTGTCACCCGTTGACAGCATCACACACCCTACTTCCCTGTCCAGCGCAATTGCCTGCACGCCATCCAAAAGCGTGATCGCCTTATCGCGCAACATGTCAGCCGAGGTGATCGGCTTGCGGACGATCCCTTGGGCATCAGGCTTGGACAGTGGGGGACGCTCGTACGGTAGCCCCGCTTCCTCGCCAACGATCGTGATCGGGCCGGAATACCCGTGGTCTCGGGCGGAAAAGGCGGCGCGAACACCGCACTCGCCCGCGCCCAGTATGACGATGCCTGACATATCAGATTTCGATCAAGACGCGGTCACCTTCGACCTTCGCTGCGTAAGTTCCAAGGTTCACACAGACCGGAGCACGCATGGCCTTGCCGGTGCGATAGTCGAACTGGCCATTATGCTTGGGACATTCGATGGTGTGATCCATCACCAATCCATCGGCCAGATGGATCTGCTCGTGCGTGCACAGCCCGTCGGTGCAAAAGTATACGTTATCAGGCGAGCGGTAGATTGCGAAAGTCCGACCGTCATAGTCGAAACGGATCACGTCTTCTTCGTCGATGTCCTCTGCCGCGCAAGCGTCAATCCAGTTTGCCATATTTTTTCTCCTTACTCAGCCGGAACGGCTTGGGGTATCGTTGTTCTTGCTCCGGTATCGCCCAAGGCACCTTCGTGCAGGTCTGTGCGATAGGGCCGCGCCGTTGGCGGCAGAGCTCGGGTCAAGAAGTCATCGTGATAACGCAGCTGTCGCAGAAGGATCGGCCACACTTCTTTGTAGGCATGCAGGATAGAGGGGTTTGCGGCAGGCGCGTCCTGTTTGATCAATTCATGCAATTGCGCAAGCCGGTGGTAAGGCACCATCGGAAACATGTGATGTTCGACGTGGTAGTTCATATTCCAATAGATGAAACGGCTGACAGGATTCATGTAGACCGTACGACTGTTGAGGCGGTGGTCTATCACGTTGTCAGCCAGCCCGGCGTGTTGCAAAATACCGGTCATGACATGATGCCAAGCGCCGTAAAGCCGTGGCAGACCGATGATCATCAGAGGCATGATCGACTGCATGACAACAGCGACCGCAATGACTGCAGCGTAGATCACCACCCAGATACGTGCGACACGAATGACCTTATGGTGTTCACTTTGCGGTATGTAGGTAGCTTCTTCTGTCTCCAGCTTGCCGGATGCATTGACGATCATCCGCTGCCAGCCATGAAAGGCGTCAAGAATGCCAAAAAAGTTGAGGAAAATCCGGAATAATGCAGGCGGACGCATGGCGACGATTTCAGGATCGCGCCCTACGATGACCGTATCGGTGTGGTGGCGCGCATGGCTCCACCGCCATGTAACGGGGTTGCGGACCATGCAGAACGACGCGATCTGATAGACCCAGTCATTGTATTTGGCCGTCCGGAACGGTGTTCCGTGGCCACATTCGTGCCAGCGGCTGTCCATCGCAGACCCGTACAGCACACCATAAGCCAGCCAGAATGGTGCCGACCACCACGACGGCCACAGTGCGACGCCAATCGCGGCAAAAACTAACATTGCACCGAACAGTATCAGCGTGTCTCGGATGGCAGGCTGGTCCTCGCGCTTCATCAAAGACTTCATCTGCTGGCGTGTAATATCGGTGTGATACCAGTCAGCAGCCGCCAGACCGTTTTCGACTGCCCGCGCCGCGTTGGGCCCAAGAAGGGAATAATCTCTTTTCGTCATTGCCATCTCCTGCGCATTATCATCTACGACCATACCAGATCAGGGCGGAGAATGTCGCGCGACGCCTTGTATATTACATCATTTTACATCATTATAACCTGATTGAATGATGTAAAATTCTCGGCTGGAAAAATGACACAGCGACCAACAATCAAAGACCTCGCCCAAGCGGCGGGTGTCGGCGTCGCGACCGTGGACCGCGCATTGAACAGCCGTTCAAACGTTCGACAGGAAACACTTGATCGGGTTCTGGAAGCAGCGGAGCGGATTGGATACCCCACACGCGTTCTGGCAGCGCGCCGCGAAGACACGACCCGACCACTCGTCAAGTTCGGATTTGTCCTGCACAAGGGCGGACAGGAATTTTATCGTAATTTCGCCCAAGAACTTCAAAAAGCGGTCGAGACCCGGACTGATATTCGTGGTCGTGCGATCATCCGGTTTGCGGCCTCTCAGGCACCCGATGATTTTGCCAAGGAAATTCTAGAGGTCTCGCGCAGTTGCGATGTCATCGCGACGTCGGCGATCAATCATCCCAGCCTTTCAGCATTGGCAGCAAAACTGATTGACGAAGGCATCCCCGTTTTCGCGCTTTTGAACGATTTCGCCCAAGGCGTGCGACAGAATTATCTGGGCCTGAACAATGTCAAAGTCGGACGGGTGGCCGCATGGATGATCGTGACGCAGGCCCGCAAGAGCGGAAAGCTTGCGGTTTTTGTTGGGGGAAACAGGTGGCATGGGCACCTGCTGCGCGAGACAGGTTTTCAAAGCTACATTCGGGAATATGCCCCTGAATTCCAG
>CALGEE010000407.1 GCA_937881525.1 uncultured Sphingomonadales bacterium
CGCGATGACGTCCAGCGCGGCGCGGCCTTTGCTCGGGCCCGGGTTCATCACTCCGGAAATTAGTCTAAACATGGGTGTGCGTTATGAAAAGGGGGAGCAAACGGTCACACCTGTTCAGGTTTTCACCGTTCCGACTGCGTCTTTAGCTTCCACCAATCTCAATCGGGCTTATTGGCTGCCCGCCGCCACTCTTACGTTTGATGTTAACGATCAGATGAAATTCCGTTTGAGCGGTTCAAAAACAATTGCACGCCCGCAATTTCGTGAACTGATTTTTCAGAATTTCTTTGACACCGACTCCAACCGTATGTTCCGTGGTAACCCTTTGTTGATAGACAGCCAGTTATACAATGCCGAAGCGCGCTATGAATGGTATTTCGACCGAGATCAGCGTTTTACGATTGCCGGTTTTTTCAAGCGTATTAATAATCCAATTGAGTCATACTCAAGTTTTGATGATAACTCGGTCATTACCAGCTTTGCGAATGCACCTAAGGCCGATTTGTACGGTGTAGAAATTGAAACGCAAAAATATTTCAATCTGTCAGGCTTAAGCGAAGAGGGCTTTTTCTCGACCCGCCGCGCAGTGGCAATTGCTAACTACACCTACACTCAATCAAAATTGAGTGTGAAGGAAGGCGATGCAATCTCGGCGTTCAACTCATCGTCAACAAGTGCACTAGATTTCTTCACGGATGGTTCGCCATTGACTGGACAGGCTGACCATCTGGTTAACCTGCAATTAGGTTTGGAAGATACAGATCGCCTGTCGCAGCAGACCATCTTGCTAAGTTATTCGAGTGACCGCGTCACCAGTCGCGGAGCATCGGGCCAACCTGACATTAAGGAACGGCCCGGCATCCAGTTGGATTTCGTGGCGCGCGAAGGTCTCAAGATTGTCGGTAAAGAGGCCGAATTGAAGTTTGAAGTTCGCAACCTCACAAACACAAAATATCAGGAGCTGCAGGAAAATGGCGAGAATGTCATTTTCTACAACCGCTATAAGCAGGGCATCAGCGCTTCTATTGGCGTGGAGCTTAACTTCTAAAGCAAATATCTTCCCCCACACTTGCGGCGGCGTGTTTATAAGCATGCCGCCGTAATTTTTTGCCTTCCCGGGTATCATGCGTTAATAGTCATGAAAGTGTCTTATTAGATTCACTTGCACGTCATAACGGCAGCTTAGTCGGCTGATATCGGTGGATTCGGGCAGGAGACTTTGTGGCAATATCGTTGGCTGAAAGGGTGAAAGTGCAATCACGCAGGCTGACGTCATTGCCAGTTGGTGCGGCTCTTATCGGCTTGCTGTCTGCTTTATGTGCAGTTCAAACTGCCCGCCTGCTTTGGGTATCGGTAACGCCTGTGGGCCCAACATCACAATGGGGTGCGCCGGCCGTGAATCTTGTTCCGCCGTCTGCGCGGCTTGCACTTTTCAGTGGTTTTGATCCTTTTTATCGCGCGGATGCCTCTGTTGCGATGACGCAAAATGTGACATCGTTGAGCTTGGTTTTATTTGGCGTGCGCGCGAACGAGAGTTCCGGCAGCGGGGCTGCCATTATCGCGGGCGAAGATGGCATTCAAAATAGCTACGCGGTGGGAGAGGAAGTCGCGCCAGGTGTTACGCTCGATACCGTTGCTTTTGATCATGTGATTTTGTCGCGCGGTGGCGTTAAAGAATCGCTGTATCTTGACCAATCGGTCCCCGCTGAAACCGTGAAGCCGTCCGGCGCAAAATCTCAAGCCGGATCTGCGCCCGCTAAAGCTGGCGGATTGAATGCTGAGACGCTTCAGAAAGCTATTGGCTTTGCGCCGCGCAAGGAAGGCGGCCGTGTCACTGGCCTTGTTTTGCAAGCGCGAGATGACGGCACCATGCTGCGCCTCGCAGGTTTTCTTGCCGGCGATGTTGTTGTCGGGGTCAACGGACGTCCTATTTCTTCGGCGGCAGACATTGCAGCGCAATTTCGGCCAGGTGCCCGCTTAAGTCTTGAAGTCGAACGTGGCGGTTCGAAGGTCCCCATAGCTCTATATTTGGAACAATAGTGATCCGTAAACTTACTTCATTGCTGGCATGTAGCTCTCTGATCCTTGCCGCTCCATTGGCTGCGCAGCAGACTTTAAATGTTCGCGACGCTGACATCCGCGCCTTTGTGCAGGATGCTGCGCGCGTGACGGGGCAGACATTCATCGTTGACGGACGTGTAAACGGGAAAGTTTCTGTCGTCACCGACCGCCCGCTGTCGCGTTCCGAATATTTTGAAGTATTTTTGTCAACGCTGCGGGCAAATGGATTGGTTGCTATTCCTATGCGTGGGGGTGGCTACCGCATTCAACCGTCCGATGGAGCAGCCACGCAACCAAGCCGGATCGGCAGCCAAGCCGCTACCGCCAGCCAATTTGTGACCGAAGTTTTCCGGCTGCGCTCAATTGACGCCACGAGCGCGGTAGAAACGCTTCGTCCACTTATCAGCCGAGAGGGCTCGCTTACGGCAAACCGCAGCGCCAATAGCCTTGTTGTTGCCGATTATGCCGACAATATCGGTCGTATCCGTGACCTCATCCTCCAAATCGACCGCGACAGTGCTGCCACCCAGATTGTTAATTTGGACAATGCAGGTGCGCGTGAAATTGCAACTGCGCTGCAAGGGTTAGCTGGTCAAGGCGGCGGGGAGGGTGGACGATCACCCGTCTCGATTGCTGCTGTTGATAGCAGCAACGCCATCGCCTTGCGTGGCGACCCAACCTCGGTCGCTCGCTTTGCCGCAATGGCAAAGCAACTGGATGAGCGCGCGCAATCCGGTGCCGAAATTCGTGTGTACCGACTTGAATTTGCGAATGCTGAAACACTCTTGCAAACGGTTCAGTCGCTTATCAGCGGTCAGAGCGGCAATTCTCAGTCTAGTGATCTACCTCCAGTTGCTGCGGCAACCAGTGGCAGTACGCCGGCGCCGGTATCTGCACCTGTAATGGCATCAGCCTCTGGTTCGGGCGTGAACGGTATTGGCGGACGTGGACCCGTTGTCGTGACACGCTATGAAGGCACAAACGCCCTGATCGTTGCTGCCAATCCAGAGGTGCAGCGCACTTTGGGCGAATTGATACGCCAGCTTGATATTCGGCCTGAACAGGTTTTGGTCGAAGCCATCATTGTCGAAATCGGCAATGAAGCCGCGAAAAAGCTTGGCGTTCAATTCCTTGTGGGCGGCAAAGACGCGCCATTTGCGGCAACCAACTATACCAATGCCACGCCCAACATCTTGACCATTGCGGGCGCCGTCGGTGCCGAGCAATTGTCGCGCACAACGACTA
>CALGEE010000408.1 GCA_937881525.1 uncultured Sphingomonadales bacterium
ATTTCATGGCCCGTGTCGCTCAGCGGTTTCAACGGTTCTTTGACCGGCGAAGAAAACGTGCGTTTTGTCAGTCGTCTCTACGGCGTCGACCACCGCGAGGTCATACGCTATGTTGCCTCGTTTACCGAATTAGGAGACGACCTCTACCAGCCCACGCGCACCTATTCAGCCGGCATGCGCGGGAGATTATCTTTTGCTTTGAGCCTGGCCTTGGACTTCGACACGTACATTGTCGATGAGGGCCATGCCACCGGAGATGCAAGGTTTGCCAAGCGCTTCAATCAGGAGTGGCGCCAGCGTCTGCAAAGGGCAAATATTATCATGGTTTCCCACCGAATCGGCACCATTTATGAACACTGTACCCACGCTGCCATACTCCATCAAGGCAAGCTCAGCCCGCTGATGACTATCGATCAGGCGGCCCCGATCTACGAGTATCTCCTCGGCGTTTAATATGGACACCAATCCCTCATCTCCCGTCCCGTCGGAAGGCCCAAAGAAAGCCGGGACTCCGGATCTGCCAGCGGCTCGCGGTCCCCTGGATGGCCGTCGGCGCCGTGCAGCCGCCCAGTTAGCTTCTGCCCACCCGGCGCTGAAGGTCCGGGCGGAGGAGATCTTTCCCCCGATAGCCGGCCTACCGCAGCGCCCCACCGCACCACGGCGCACGCGAAATTTACTTTTGTCGGCGGTTCTGTTCATGGCTCTGCCTGTTGTTCTTGCCGTGCTCTACTTCGGTTTTATGGCCAGCGATCAATACTACAGCACAGCGGACTACGCTGTTCGCTTCTCCCAGGGTGCCGCGGCTGCTCCACACTCCGCAGGCGGCGGCGGCTTGGGTGGGATGCTGGCTGGAGGGGCAGGAGCCGCTCTGTCCGACATGTTTATTCTGCGCGACTACATTCTGAGCCACCAGATCCTCGAAGACCTCGAACCCGAGCTCGACATTCGAGCTATTTACTCCGATCCCAAAGCGGACCGCTTGGCACGACTGGACCCCGCAGTAAGCAAAGAGGACCTACTCGAATATTGGAGAGGCATGATTAGTGTCCGTTGCGATATAACCACTGGCATAAGCCACCTCGGGGTACGTGCCTTCACCGCAAAGGAAGCCAAGCAAGTTGCCGACAGCATACTCCGTCTGAGCGAAGCACTCGTAAACCGGTTGTCCGACCGGGCCCAGGATGACCGGCTTGAACTGGCACGGCGGGACGTGGACGAAGCATATATACGAGTAGCCGAAGCGCTTGATGGTCTTCGCACTTACCAAGAGCGGGCTGGTCAGGTTAGCCCCGAGGGATTTGTTCAGGCGCGCAGCGAACTCGAAGCGGGCATCGAGCAGGAAGTTTCACGATACGAGGCCCAGATCGAGAGACTTCGGCGCGACCTGCCGGACGATGCGCCGGGTATCAGGCAACTCCGTCAGCGCCTCGAAATTGCCCGCAGCCAACTCGGCGCAGAACGTCAACGTTCCACCTCTTCCCCTTCAAATGAGGGGGCTTCGGCGTCGGAAATTTTTACTGAATTCTCCAAACTCAAGCTCGAGAGCGAGTTTTCCGCCAAGGCCTACGATTCAGCCTTGGCTTCGCTGGAACAGGCGCGCCTCGAGGCGGCCAAGCAGGAAAGGTACCTTGAGGCCTTTGTGCGCCCCCAATTGCCGGATGCCCCCGAATATCCCCGCCGCGCTTTCAATATCGCTCTCGTCGCCGTCGGTTCCTTTCTTGTCTGGTCAATCGGCGGGCTCATGGTCGCTGCAGTGCGCGAACACCTGTAACACGATTCAATCCCCGTTTGCCACGGTGTCCAACAAAACCGTGAACCGCTCCATGATTGCATCCTATCTGGCTTCACTTTTGCTGGCCCGAGGCCCAGCGACCAAGAGGGGACGTCTGCGGAGGTGGTGGTTACTTTGCGCTTCATGCATTGTCCGCCGGTCCGGACTTTTCGACCGCGATTTTTATGAGCAGCAAAACCATGACGTTGCTGAAAGCGCAATTGATCCCTTGTGGCACTATCTAGCCTATGGTGACCGCGAAGGGCGCCGACCTATGCCTTGGTTTGATCCTGAGCACTATCGACGTTCGCTGCCCGCACCGATTTCCCACCAATACAACAGCCTTCTGCACTACTTGCTCATCGGGCGATTCCTCCAACCCGAAGTCAGTCCGAATTTCGACACCCGGCACTTCTACCAGAATCATCGTGATGTCCGGCTTAAACGAAAGGAGTCATTAAGTTGGATTCGCCAGCTAGATAACGCTGCCGCATCGAACTACTCTCCTTTCGCCTTGGCCACAGGAACTCACTTACCAGAAGAACCATCGCGCGAAGATTGGACCAGATTGCCCGCCATGCAAGGAGCCGCACCATTAGTCGACATCATTGTTCCCGTCTTCCGGGGCCGCGCCGAGACTTTGCGCTGCCTGTATTGTGTCCTTAGCTCCGAACAACATACTCCTTTCCGGCTGATCGTGGTCAATGACAGCAGCCCCGACAAAGAACTAGCCGCTGAACTAAGCCGATTGGCTGAGCGAGGTCTATTCGATCTGGTGGAACACGCAGACAAC
>CALGEE010000409.1 GCA_937881525.1 uncultured Sphingomonadales bacterium
GTCACGCGGGTTCATGACGTACAGATCGCTGTCGGTGCCGTTGCGCCGCGTGGAGCTGTACGCAACAAGTTCACCGTCCTGGCTCCAGGCGCTGAATGCATTGCGGCTTTTCCCATCGGTCAGCAAATCAAGCTTGCCGTCCTTTAGCGCATATAATTGAAAAAACTCACCCCCGCCGACGTCCTTTTGGACGATCAGGACATCGCCCGTTTTGGGGGCCCACTGGCCGTTGCTCACGGGCTCTGCCTCAAAGCTGATTTGCTTGCGCGCCAGCATCGGACTTGCAACGCGATGTATTTGTGTCGTATTGGCAAAGCGCGTGGCCACCAGCATCGATTTGTCGGTAGAGTGCCAACCAGCAAAACTTGCACTGCGAAATTCCATATAGGGTCGCGTCTGCAAGGGAAGTTCGTCGGGGATGGACGGCAGGCCATCCGCCACCAAGGCCTCCGGCTTTGGCGCATCAGCAAATAGTGGCGTCATCGGTAAGGCGAGTGCCGCAATCAACAGCAGTTTTTTCATGAGTATCCCCTTCTGTGTTTTGTCAAACGGAAGCTAAAGCAAAGGTCAACGCGCAACAATTGACTTTGTTCCAGCATCGACAAAATGCAGATTATCTTCGACCGGCCATGCCTTGTAGCTGGGCATTAAGAGGCGTATCATGCGCCGACAGGAGAATTTGAACATGCGCCGCGTGGCTATTAGGTTTATTGGCCTCGCATTCGCCTTCCCGGCCATGGCACAGGGCGTTTCGCAAACCGACACCGAGGCCGGGGTGGATGTCGCCCCCATAATCGAGCAGTTCAACATCGACCGCAGCGACCGCATTACGGTTCAAGTCCGCGTCAACGGCAGCGCGCCCGTGCCCTTCATTGTCGATACAGGCGCTGAACGGACCGTCATTGCCAACGACTTTGCGCGCAAACTCGCGCTGGAGGCAGGACCAATACTCACGCTGGCGACCATTTCGGGCCGATATCAGGTCAATAGCTTCTTCATCGACACCCTCTCGACCGCGTCTGTCAATTTGCAAGGGGTCGAGGCACCTGGTCTCGAACGCGCCAACCTTGGCGCGTTCGGCCTACTGGGCATAGACAGCTTAGAAGATAGCCGCGTTCATCTCGACTTTACCCACCAGACGATGGACGTTCTGCCCTCCAAAAAGACCCGCTCGAAGACCAAGCTTGAAAACGGGATGATTGTTGTGCAGGCTCGGCGCAAGGCAGGCCGAATGATCCTCTCAACTGCCAAGATCGATGGCATCAAGGTCGACATCATATTGGACACAGGCGCGCAAACCAGCATGGCCAATCTTGCCTTGCGCGACAAATTGCGACGGCGGCACCGCAGCTTTGACTTCATTCCCGTTAAACTGCGGGGTGCCACGGGCACAATCTTAAACGGTGACTATACGCAGATCCGCGAGATCGACATCGGTGGCTTAACGATAAACGATATGCCAATTACCTTTGCCGATAACTACGCCTTTGCCGCATTGAATTTGCAAGATCGCCCCGCGATACTGCTTGGCATGGACGCGTTGAATTTGTTTGACCGTGTGCTCATCGATTTCAGCAATCGCCGTGTTGGCTTTGATTTACCAAAGCGCGTGGCACAGGCGCCATAAGGATTTGCGCACATCCGCTTGCAGTCGCGGATGACAATCCGCATAGCCACTGGCAATGGCGCATGGCTTCGAATTTGGTGGGCAGCAATTTGAGGTGGCTGGTGAGGCTGCCTTATATTGGCGGGCGCAAAATGCGTTATTGGTGTCTGATCTGCATTTGGAGAAGGCCAGCGCCTTTGCCTTATATGGCCAGATGTTGCCGCCTTATGATAGCGTTTCGACGCTTGAGGACATATCGGCGCTGTGCGGGACATATCGACCCGCCAAAATCATTTCGCTCGGCGACAATTTTCACGATGACGATGGCGAACACCGACTCGCAGAACCCGCAGCAGCATTGCTGGTCGATTTGGCCCGCGAGACCGAATGGATTTGGATTACCGGAAACCATGACCGCGCGGTGTCGGCTATTTGGGGAGGCAGGGCGTTTAATGAATTGGCGCTATCCGGCATTACGCTTCGACATGAGGCACAAGGCGCTGATCCCAAGCCAGAGATTTCAGGACATTTCCATCCCAAATTCCGGCAAGTGTTGCGCGGGCGGATGGTAAAAAGGCGCTGCTTTGTTGTAACCCCGCGCAAATTGATCATGCCCGCGTTCGGCGCGCTGACCGGCGGGCTGGATGTTCAGGACCCCGCGATATTGGAAGCGTGCGACCTTGCGGACGGCGAATTAGTCGAGGCTGTTGTTGCCACCCAAGCAGGCTTCGCCCGCTTTGCCTTAAACGGCGCTGGTGCGTTCACCAAATAACGCAGTGCCAACGCGGATATGTGTTGCGCCTAGCATGATTGCCGTTTCGAAATCATCCGACATGCCCATGCTCAGTTGCGGCAAGCCAAAGCGAGCGGACAATTCCGCCAACAATGCAAAGAAAGGCGCGGCCTCAACATCGGCGGGCGGAATGCACATAAGCCCTGCAACGGGAATATCGCTTTCCTGCGCGGCCTTCAGCAAGTCAGGAAGCTCCGCCACCGAACAACCGCCCTTTTGCACCTCAGCGCCGATGTTGACTTGAATGAAGCATGGCACTGCGCGCTGTAGTTTTTGCATCGCCTTGCCAAGCGCAATGACCAGCGACAGCCGATCGACCGAATGGATCACATCAAATAATGCAACCGCCTCCTCGGCCTTGTTGGATTGGAGTTGACCAATAAGGTGCAGTTGGATGCCTGAATGCTGTTCTTTGAGCGCAGGCCATTTTTGCGCAGCCTCCTGAACGCGGTTTTCACCGAACAGCATTTGGCCTTGAAGAATGAGCGGCACGATATCTTCTACCGACCGCGTTTTCGATACCGCGATGAGGTGAATGTCCTCGGACGGACGGCGCGCCAGCTTTGTAGCGGCCGCCATGCATGCACGGATGGCCGTCAAACGGTCGGCGGATTTTTCTGGTGTCGCTTCCTGCATACCGCATCGCTATAGGCAAATGCATGCAACGAAGCCACCCCCTGCCAAAAATCTGGCTGATGACCGATGCGCGTTTTGGTGATGACCAACTGCGGGCTATTCAGCAACTACCTGCGCGATCAGGTGTGGTTTTCCGCCATTATGAGTTGGCTACTCAGCAACGTCGCGCATTGTTCGCCCAAGTGCTGCGCATTTGTCGGCGGCGTGGGCATATCGTGCTGCTGGCGGGTGATGCGCGAACCGCTTTACGCTGGCATGCAGACGGCTTTCATCAACGCAGCCGTGGTCAACCGAAGTTGCTCCACAGCGCCCCTGTCCACAATACGCGGGAAATCGCAGACGTAAAGCGATGCAGCCCCGACCTCTTATTTCTCTCCCCACTTTTTGCTACCGACAGCCATCCGGGCGCACGTCCGCTCGGTCCCTTAATGTTTCAGCGGCTCGCAAAATTGGCCAAACCAAAGCGCGTCATCGCCTTAGGCGGCATGAGCCGTCAGAGCGCAGTTATGCTAGGGCCACGGACGATCCATGGCTGGGCAGCGATTGATGCTTTCAGGAAAAAGACCGCTTAGAAGCGGATTTTGGTTCCGACGTAGACAGCTTCGCTGTCCTTCCGGTTGTCCGCCAACGGAATGACCCGGTCATTTTCGCTGGCATAACGAACACCGGCGGTAACGTCGATTTTACGGCTGATTGAAAAGCTGCCGCCGACAACAAGCTTATAATCCCCCGATGCTGCGCTGCCACGTGCGGGCGGCGCCATCTCTTTGCTTTGGCCCAATTCTATATTTGTTCTGAACTTGCTGGGCTTCTGTGCAGACTCGTCAAGCCGGAAGCCGCCCTTGCCCACGTCGCTCAAAGGTGCCCTTGCTGCGCGTGCCTGGGCCTTCAGCAATGTAAAATCTTGCCAGCCCTTGGAAGCGCTCAACCGATAATCGACCGCCGCAAGCCGAACGCCTTTGCCGCCGCCAACCTCATTAGATGCAATGACATTACGGATAGAAACCGCGCCGGCGGTGAGGCGCGAGTTAACACGCGCCGCCACTGT
Organism: uncultured Sphingomonadales bacterium; assembly: GCA_937881525.1. GTDB lineage: Bacteria > Pseudomonadota > Alphaproteobacteria > Sphingomonadales > Sphingomonadaceae > Sphingorhabdus_B. Next base: position 4,084 of record CALGEE010000409.1, read on the forward strand.
AATCGTGCGATTATGGCCTTCACCGACGCTAGCTGGCGTGAATGGAAAGAGGGCATTGGCCGCATATTGTGCCGCTGACAATTTCTGCGCCAAAACACTATCGCCACCTGCAGGCGTAAACATGGCAATCCAATGTGCACCGGACTTATGCTCGTCGCCCGATGCCTTCGCCGCAAATGCAGGAGCGACCAGCGGAGAAACAGCAAGCGAACTCAATGCAAGCAAGGCTGCTGCAATGGTGGCGTATTGCCGCGTATGTCCGCGCTTGTCGACCATGGCTGTTTTCGTCGAGTCCTTTTTATTGCAACATCTATACGCTGCATTTTTAGGATTCAAAAGAGGCGTAAAGATAAAATGATCCCATTAACGCGATTTATCTCGACATGTTGCATGATGTCCACAATCCCCACCGTATCAAAGCTTAGCCTGAGATGAATTGCCCAACGTTCAGCAACCAGAAAGCTTGCCCCCGGCAGCAAGCCACTATAGAGGTTTCTTATATTTCATTGTTCGAGGACATTTTATGCGCACCGCCCGCCTAGCACTCATCGTTGCGACCGGCAGCTTATTAAGCTCGGGACTGCTTTCAGGCTGTGGCGGCCGGGAACGTCCAAAGGCTGACCTGGCTGCAAGCCAAGTCACAACCATCGGCGTAAACAGCTATTTATGGCGGGCATCACTTGATGCGTTGTCATTCATGCCACTGGTGCAGACCGACTCAGCCGGCGGAGTCATTGTGACCGACTGGTATGTAAACCCGCAAAGCCCTGCAGAGCGTGTGAAACTTACCATTTCAATCCTTGATCAGGATCTGCGCGCCGACGCCCTGCGCGTTGCCGGTAGCCGTGAAGTCTCGCAAAACGGCCAATGGGTTGCAGCGCCACTGCGTGCCGCAACCGTTCAGAAGCTTGAAGCCGTTATCCTCACCAAGGCACGTGACCTTCGTCGGTCGTCCATCACCGGGTAATATCCATGTCCAATGTAGAGCGTTTTAACCCGCACGTTGCCGACGCGCGGTGGCAAAATATTTGGGAAGAACGCAGCAGCTTCGTCGCGGATGACAATTCGTCCAAGCCCCGCGCCTATGTCTTGGAAATGTTCCCCTATCCGTCGGGCCGCATCCACATTGGCCATGTTCGCAACTACACGATGGGTGACGTTTTGGCGCGGTACAAGCGGATGACCGGACATGAGGTGCTTCACCCCATGGGTTGGGATGCCTTTGGCATGCCCGCCGAAAACGCCGCGATGGAAAAGAATGTTCACCCCGGCGGCTGGACGCGCGATAACATTGCCAACATGAAAGCGCAGTTGAAGCGGCTTGGCTTTGCCATTGACTGGACGCGCGAACTCGCCACATGCGAGCCGGAATATTATGGCCATGAACAGGCCTTGTTCCTGAAGCTTTATGCCGCTGGCCTTGCGTACCGCAAGGAGTCCGCAGTGAACTGGGACCCTGTTGACATGACTGTGCTCGCCAATGAGCAGGTCATTGATGGCAAGGGTTGGCGATCAGGCGCGCCCGTTGAGCGGCGCAAATTAAGCCAATGGTTTCTGAAAATCACGGACTTTGCCGATGAATTGCTCACAGGGCTTGAGACCTTGGACAAGTGGCCCGACAAAGTGCGGCTAATGCAGGAAAACTGGATCGGCAAATCGCAAGGGTTGAAATGCACTTTTCGTTTTCCCGGTGGGACTGACGGCATCGACGTATTTACGACGCGCCCCGATACGATGTTCGGCGCAAGCTTTGTCGCAATCGCCGCGGACCATCCGGTCGCACAAAAGTTGGCAGCCAATGCGCCCGATTTGCAGGCCTTTGTTGAAGAGTGCCGCAAAGGCGGCACGACTGCTGCCGACATTGAAACTGCCGAAAAGCGCGGTTTCAATACCGGGCTGACGGTGGAACACCCGCTTGATGCCAACTGGCATTTGCCTGTCTATGTCGCCAATTTCGTGTTGATGGATTATGGCACGGGCGCCGTCTTTGGCTGCCCGGCGCATGACCAGCGTGACCTTGATTTTGCCCGCAAATATCATTTGGCTGTCACGCGCGTTGTTGCTGATGGCGATTTGACCGACAGTGCATTTGACGGAGATGTCGCTTTCACTGGCCCCGGCACGATCGTGAATTCACATTGGATGAATGGCATGACCATTGGCCAAGCGAAAGCCAATGTGATCGCGCGTGCGCAGGCCGAAGGCTGGGGTAGTGGGCAGACGCAATATCGCCTGCGCGACTGGGGTGTTTCACGGCAGCGTTATTGGGGCACGCCAATCCCCATCATCCATTGTCAGACATGCGGCGCGGTCCCGGTGCCCGACGATCAATTGCCGGTAAAATTGCCCGAAGATGTCAGTTTCGACATCCCCGGAAACCCGCTTGATCGGCACCCGACGTTCAGCAAGGCCGATTGCCCGCTGTGCCACCAGCCCGCGCGCCGCGAAACCGATACGCTGGATACCTTCGTTGATTCCAGCTGGTACTTCATCCGCTTTGCAAGCCAACCGCATGACAAGCCATTTGATCGTACGATCGCGGAAAAGTGGCTGCCGGTTGACCAATATATTGGCGGCGTTGAACATGCGATTTTGCATTTGCTCTATGCCCGCTTCTGGACACGCGCATTAAGCCATATCGGCCTGATTGATGTGAAAGAGCCGTTCGCGTCTTTGTTCACGCAAGGCATGGTCACGCACCAAACCTATCAAGACGCAAAGGGCACATGGCTGAGCCCCGACCAAGTGCGCCGCGAAGGCGACATATGGACAATTATCGACAGCGGTGCGCCCGCAGTTGCAGGCCGCATCGAAAAGATGTCCAAGTCCAAAAAGAATGTCGTCGATCCCGATGACATTGTTGACCAATATGGCGCAGATGCCGTGCGCTGGTTCACGCTGTCCGACAGCCCGCCCGAACGCGATCTGGAATGGTCAGAAGCGGGCATTGAGGGTTGCTGGCGCTTTGTACAGCGCTTGTGGCGCCTGACATTGCAAGTGAGCGGTGCAGAAGGCTCTGACAAGGCGCTGGACCGCAAAACCCATCAGGTCATTGCTGGCGTTGGCGTCGATATCGAGGCGCTTGCCTTCAACAAAGCTGTTGCCAAGATTTACGACCTCGCCAACGCCATCGAAAAGGCCGCGCCATCGGCAAGTCGCGATGCTGCAATCCGGACAATCGTCCTGCTGTCATCACCCATGGTGCCCCATTTAGCCGAGGAAGCTTGGGCCGTGCTTGGTGCGCCATTTGGCGGCGGACTTATCGCCGACGCAGCATGGCCCGCGGTCGACCCCACATTTCTTGAAAAAGATGAAGTGACCATAGCCATTCAGGTCAGGGGCAAGTTGCGCGACACACTGACGGTCGCCAAGGGCCTGCCACAAGCCGAGATTGAGGTGCTTGCGCTTGCAAGCCAAAAGGTTCAGAACGCGATTGACGGCGCGGACATCAAGAAGACCATCGTCGTACCCGACAGGTTGGTCAATATCGTCCTATGAACCGTTACATCGCCCCAATCCTTCTCGTAATGATGCTGCCCGCATGCGGTCTGCAGCCGTTATATAGCGGCGGATCAAAAGGCGCGGTTGCAGCCACGCTCGGAACAATTAGCGTCGTCGCCATTGAGGGTAGAAACGGATGGTTGATGCGCAATGCATTGAACGATCGGTTGGGGACCCAAAACAATGTTTCTACGCAATTCCGGTTGGTCGTGACGCTCGATGACCGGATCTCAGGTTTTGGCGTGCGCGCCGATGATACCGTCACCCGTGAACGGCGGACATTGCGTGCGCGATATCAACTTATCTCCAAGGCCACTGGCGAAACGGTTCTGGATGCGACCGCCGGGTCCGATGCTGGTATCGACGTTGTAAGCTCAGAATATGCGACAATTACCAGCGAAAACAGCGCGCTCGAGAATCTCACGCAAAAGGTGGCGGACCAGATTGTAACGCGGCTTTCTATTTACGCTCGCGGCGAATGAGTAGCGCAAAAGAACGCAGCTTCATTAGCGCAATTGGCGCACGTCCGGACGTCCGGATGTTTTTCATCTTCGGTCAGGATGAATCCGCTGTTGCCGACATTGCATCACAAATGACAGCTCTGCTGGTCGGGTCAGAGCGCGTCGACATTGACAGCGACCGCATTCGCAATGACCCCGCCTTATTGGCGGACGAGGCATCTGCGCTCTCTTTATTTGGTGATAAAAGACACATCCGCCTTAATTTCCGGCGCGAAGAAGGGTTGGCAGCGGTTGAGAATTTGCTGGCGCTTGAAGGCGATGCGAATCCGGTGATTGCCACAGCCGGAAACCTGACCAAGGCCAGCAAATTGCGCAAGCTATTGGAGGCGCATCCCCGGGCGATGGCGTTCATCTGCTATTTACCGGAAGAGGGCGACGCGGCGGCGGCCGTGATGGCCTATGCTGCAACAACAGGCCTAAAAATCGAGAGGCCGCTGGCCGCTCGTATTGCGGGTTACACAGGGCAAGATCGCAAGCTAGCAAAGGCCGAAATTGAAAAGCTGGCATTATATTATGACGCGTCGCCCCAGCGCCCGGCAACTGTAGAGGTGCCTGTATTTGAGGCATTGTCGGCCGAAACCGGCGAGGAAAATGTCTATAGTCTCGTGCATGTCGTCATGGGTGGTGACTTGCGGGGTACGGGTCGCGAACTGATCGCCGCGCGCGACATGGGCGTTGATGCCATCCGCATCATTCGTGCAATGCAACGTCGGGTGACAATGCTCGCCGCGATGCGTACGAAGGTAGACAATGGGGCCAATCCAGGTGCCGTCGTGAAGGCAACGCGGTCCATTTTCTGGAAAGACGCCGACAATTATGCACCGCAGCTAGGCAGATGGCCGTCAACAAGGCTTGCGGGGCTTAATGCCCATTTGCTTGAGGTTGAGGCAAAGCTGATGCAGGTGCGCGATGGCCTTGCCGTGACCATATTGGAGGAGGAGCTGGTGCGCATCGCGCGTGCAGCGGCCCGGCGCGGCTAAAATCCAGCTTAGTGATGATCTTGGTAGATAAGGGCCTTCGGTGTTCCGCGGTCGGGTCACTGTTAAGGCTGGTTCTTGAACCACCGGGGCACTACCACCACATCAACCAGACGAAAGGCCCTGATTAATGGAAAAAATTATCAAATCTGATGCCGAATGGCGCGCGGCGCTTGGTCCGGTGCAATATCACGTTCTGCGTGAGGCAGGCACCGAGCGCGCCTTTGCCGGAGAGCTAACCGACGAAAAGCGTGATGGCGAATTTCGCTGCGCCGGATGCGGCACAACCCTATTCGCGTCAGACACAAAATTTGATAGCGGATCGGGCTGGCCTAGTTTCACCGCGCCAGCCGATAGCACCGTGGTCGAGGAGCATACTGACGTCTCGCATGGAATGGTGCGCACAGAGGTGCGCTGCGGAGCCTGTGAGGGACATTTGGGGCATGTATTCCCCGATGGCCCAGGCCCAACTGGCTTGCGCTATTGCATCAATAGCGCGGCGCTCGCTTTCGATCCCGAATAAGAAGCCGCTTGTTACCGAGTCCATGACCGATTAACACTCCGCGGATGGCAAGCGCACGCAAGATTTCGAAACAACGAAGCCCAATGGGAACGTGGTTTTACCGTGTCGTCAAAGCGGGCGTTATCGCTACTTTTCTAAGTCTTCTGGTGCTTGGCATTTTCGTCGCCATCGCACGCAGCGAAATCGACAGCTTTGAAGATTTGAAGGCATCGCCGAATGGGCAGATGATCCGCATACGTGCAGCCGATGGCACGGTCATTCAATCGCTTGGCCCGAGCTTCGGCCGTTGGCTTACGATTAATCAACTGCCGTCTGAAATGAGGGATGCAATGGTCGCGGTGGAGGATCGCCGTTACTATATGCATCCTGGCGTTGACCCAATCGGCATAACGCGGTCATTTTACGCGCGGGCAGTGCAAGGCCGCTGGACCCAAGGTGGCTCAACCATCACACAGCAGCTTGCGCGCAACATATATTTGAACAGCGACAAGGAGTTCGGGCGTAAGATCCGCGAAATCATTCTGGCGCTGGCGATGGAAACCAAATTTTCCAAAGACCAAATCCTCGAATTGTATCTGAACAAAGTCTATTTCGGCGGCGGCGCTTATGGCATTGATGCTGCGAGCCGGAAATTCTTCGACCATGGCGCTGAAGATATCAGCCTGGCCGAAGCCGCCATCATTGCTGGCCTCGTCAAGGCACCCTCGCGTTACGCTCCAACGGCCAATGCGCAAGCGGCGGTCGATCGTGCCGAAGTCGTTGTTGCCGTCATGCAAGATGCAGGCATGATTACCGCAACAGAAGCGGCAGGCGTTAAACCAGCCGATGTAAAGCTCGCCGCAGGATCGCCGCAGGATAGCGTACGCTACTTCACGGATTGGATTTTGCCGCAACTGAACGGCCTTATTGATGAAACCGAAGAGCCTATCGATGTCTGGACAACGCTTGACCTCAAAATGCAGCGCGCAGCGACCGCAGCAATAGCCGCAAATGTCACGCGCGGCGCACAGGGCGCCTTGGTCTCGATCGATCGCGATGGCGCGGTTAAGGCTATGGTCGGTGGAACAGACTATGTCTCCAGCAACTATAACCGCGCGGTAACTGCAGTCCGGCAACCTGGCTCTGCGTGGAAGCTCTTCGTCTATTTGACCGCCTTAGAAGCCGGGTTTCGTCCCGAAGATATAGTCGAGGACAAGCCCGTCGAAATCGACGGCTGGCAACCCAAAAACAGCGGTGGTAAATATGCGGGTTCCATTTCGTTGCGGACGGCCTTTGCCTATTCGAAAAATACAGTGGCTGCGCAAATCGGGCAGGAAGTCGGTACCAGCAGCATCGCCAATATGGCGCGTAGATTCGGCATCACCACGCTCATCAATACACAGCCGTCCATGGTTCTCGGTACTTCAGAAGCGCGGGTAATCGATATGACCCAGGCGTTTGCCGCCGTCGCTGCCAAGGGACGTAAAGTTACCCCTTATGGCATATCCAAAGTCACCACGATTGACGGCGAGACGCTGTACGCAGCCAAGCCTTCCGGTTCAGTGCAATTGGTGGATGATTGGGTTGCCGGCGCCATGACCGATTTGATGCAGAGCGCGGTCGCCACGGGCACGGGACGCGCAGCCAACATCGGGCGACCCGTTGCGGGCAAGACAGGCACAACGTCAAGCAACAAGGATGGTTGGTTTCTGGGCTTTTCCAGCGGACTTACCACTGGTGTATGGATGGGCCGCGATGATGCGCGGTCAATTGGCGGGCTTGAAGGCGGGCGTGCCCCAGCGCAAGCATGGGCGTCATATATGCGCATTGCGGTAGCAAATCGCCCCGTTGAAAAATTCGCGACTGAAGTCACGTTCCCCGAAAGGCTTGAAGGCGAAGAGCCGTTGCTTGGCGAAGAAGAGCTGCTGCAGCTGGATGAAAACGGGATGCCGATTGAGGGTGATCCTACGATTGAGGACCCAGGCCTTGAGCCAACGGCTGAACCACAACCGCTTGATGACGCATTTATTGAACGAGCCATCGGCGGACGGCGGGAACCTAGACCTGCGCCCGAAGGAGCGGAAAACGCCCGCTGACTGCCGGGTCCCTTTTAACAAAATCTAAAGCGCGTGCCCTGTTCGGCTTTTCTTGGTTTCAAGATAATGTGCATTATGTGGATTGGCGACGATCTTCAGGGGTAAGCGTTCCTCAACCGTGATGCCAGCGTCTTGCAAGCCGTCAACTTTTTCAGGATTGTTGGTGAGCAAGCGCACCCGTTCGACGCCAAGTAACTGAAGCATTCGCGCAGCGACGGAAAAGTCGCGGGCGTCTATGGCAAAGCCAAGCCGGGTATTGGCGTCAACGGTGTCAAAACCCTGATCCTGAAGCGCATATGCCCGCAATTTATTTATCAGGCCAATGCCGCGTCCCTCTTGCCGCAGATACAATAATATTCCCCACCGCGCGTCCGAAATTTGCTGCAGCGCTTCATGCAATTGCGGACCACAATCGCATTTGAGACTGCCGAGAACATCACCTGTTAGACATTCGCTATGCAGCCTGACAACGGGCGGCGAAGAGTCGCGCGTGCCCATCAACAACGCCACATGGTCGGACGCATCGACGGCTGTCCGAAACGCTACAATCTCCGCATCGGCATTTGCAGCAACGGGCAGCTTGGCGCGCGCCGCAATGCGCAGGGCCCCGCTGTCGTCGAACGCTGAGACATCTAGCGGGCTAACATAAACCGGATGCCCATGAGCGCCGTCCAAAACGAGGAACGCAGGGAGCAGACCGGCCAACCGCGCAAGCTCAATGGCCACAGCCGCAGATTGGCCGTCGTCCAAGGCCAGCGCTGCAAAGGGGCCTTTCATCGGGTATGCGAGGTCAAGGCTTGGGTCGGCAATCGCCAATGCGAGGTTCAGGTTGAGGTCAGCCGGCGCCTTGATCAGCACCGGATGGTCGCCATCCGCCGCAGCGCGCTGATTTGTTAATTTCAGTGTCGCGGCGCGGCTTGCCGAAAGCAACATCGCGTGGACGCCAGAAATATCCTGCGCCGTTTCGACCGCCATTACGGTCAGCAGCTTATCCAAATGCTGAACGGTAACTGGCCAGCCACGGCGCAGCGCGTCAATCGCGACCGCTGCGCGGCGCGGGTCTCCCAACGCTGCGCTGGGGCCGCTCAAAAGGCGAATTCCGTCACTATAGGTGCATGGTCGGACGGCTTACCCCAGCCACGCACATGTTTGTGCACGATATGCGCCTTTGCTTTTTCCTTGAGGTCAGGCGTCACCCACATGTGGTCGAGCCTACGCCCACGGTCGGATGTTTCCCAATCCTGAGCGCGGTAGCTCCACCACGTATATAGGTTTTTCGATGGGTCTACAAAATGCCGTGCAATATCCACCCAGTCGGCTGCTGCCTGAATTTCAGCCAAATGCTCAAGCTCAACCCGCGTGTGGCTAACGACATTCACCAATTGCTTGTGGCTCCAAACATCCTGTTCGAGCGGAGCGACGTTGAAATCACCGGTCAGGATAGTCGGCTGGGTAACATTACGCGACCATTCGGCCATTCGCTTGAGGAAGCTTAATTTCTGGCCAAATTTCGAATTGACCTCACTGTCTGGTACTTCGCCGCCAGCAGGAATGTAGACATTGTCGATCCGAACACCTTTGGCGGCGTCAATGTTGAGCTCTGCGCCAACATGGCGGGCTTCGCCATTGGCTTGCCAATCTTCGACACGGCGGTTGATCAGCGGCAATTTGCTAACGATGGCGACACCATGATGCATGGGCATGCCGTTCACAACAAAATGACGATAGCCCAGTTGCCGGAACAATCCTTCGGGAAAAAGGCTGTCGATGACCTTCGTTTCTTGAAGACACAAAACGTCCGGCGCTTCTTCCTTCAAGAACCGCTCAACAATGTCGATACGGGCGCGAATCGAGTTTATATTCCACGAGGCGATGCGAATGGTCTGGGACATAGGAATACGGCCCTAGATGGCGGAAGCCGTTGGAGCAAGCCAGTGAAGGCACATCAGCTCAAAAAAGCAAAACCCTCATCCCGGGGGCATATGAGATGAGGGCTAAGCTTGCGTTCGTCACGCGGATATCAACGATGATATTATTCCGTGGGCAACAGGGGGAAAACCGCACGAACTCTCAAACGCTCACCATCTCTTTATAGGACTGCTTTCCTGTCGTTGAGATGAACAAATAGCTATCCCACTGCAGTTTGTCAGCGATCAGCATCGGTTCGTCGCCAGGCCTAAGATTTTCTGCGAACAGGGCGCGGGTCTCTCCATGTAAACGCGTTTTGACCGATCGGACCATTATAGTTGATGTCGCTTAGCCGAAGACTGGTTCGGTTGTTTTTTGAATCCAGCGCGACCCATCCGTTTAACGTTAGACCGCCCGGAGCTCCGGGTTTGGTTACGAAGATCATAGTGATTGTGCCGAATTCAGGCCGTTTGGCATCGCGGACTTCAACGCTGATGATGTCATCAGTAGACGAAGGAATAACCTTGCCATAGCGAGCGAGATCCTGACCTGGGTCAAGCAACGCGGCAAGCGGACTGTTGCGGATTGGCCAACGCTGCACTTGTTTTACCTCGTAATCCACCATGGTTAGCGCGCGGCCATCGGCCACGATTAGCAACGGTACATCCTTTTGATATTCAAAACGCACTTGGCCCGGGCGTTTTAGTAGCAGCTTACCCGTTAATACCCTTCCATTTCGATCCGTCTGGGTGAAAGCAGCCGACATCGTGCCAACCGCTTTCATGTGCGCCACGACGCGTGCCAAACGCGCAGACGAGGATTGTGCAGTTGTTGGCGCGGTCGCAACCAGTGCCATCGGCGCGAAAAACAGGGCATATTTCAGATATGTCATCTTTATTTCCTTGGACAGAGTGCGGCGGCCGTTATCGCGCTTGCCTTGAACCCCGTCTTAACGCCTAAATTGGGTCGCCGCTCCGGTCACGCAGCACTTCACGGCGGCCGATATGGTTCGGAGCGCTGATGAAACCATCCTCCTCCATCCGGTCAATCAGCCGCGCTGCGCTGTTATAGCCAATGCGCAATTGGCGCTGTATCCAGCTTGTGGATGCCTTCTGGCTTTCGAACACAATTTGGCACGCCTTGCGATATTGTGAGTCTTCTTCGCTATCGTCACCGCCCATGCCGCCAAAATCAAAGCCGCCCTCTTCAGGCTCCTCCGTCACGGCCTGGATATAATCCGGCTGACCTTGGCCACGCCAATGGTCCGCCACGCGCCGCACTTCATCATCGGACACAAAGGGGCCGTGAATGCGCGTCAGCCCCCGGCCACTCGCCATATATAGCATGTCGCCCTTACCCAGCAGTTGCTCTGCCCCTTGCTCCCCTAGAATCGTCCGGCTGTCGATTTTCGATGTGACATGGAACGAGATACGCGTAGGCAAGTTTGCCTTAATGACGCCCGTGATGACATCTACCGAGGGTCGCTGCGTTGCCATAATCAAGTGGATACCCGCCGCGCGCGCCTTTTGTGCTAGGCGTTGAATGAGGAATTCAACCTCCTTGCCTGCAGTCATCATGAGGTCCGCAAGCTCATCGACTATAACCACAATCTGCGGCATCGGCTCGTAAGCGAGGCTCTCTTCCTCATATTGTGGCTGGCCAGTCATCGGGTCGTAACCGATCTGCACCTTGCGTCCCAATGGCGCACCTTTTGCCCCTGCGTTGCGAACCTTTTCATTAAAGTTCGCAAGGTTGCGTACGCCAAGCGAGGACATCATCCGGTAACGCTCTTCCATCTGCTCCACCGCCCATTTCAGTGCGCGAATGGCTTTTGCAGGCTCCGTTACAACGGGCGACAGCAGATGTGGAATATCGTCATAGCTGCTCAATTCAAGCATCTTGGGATCGATCATGATCATCCGGCATTGGTCAGGCGTAAGACGGTATAGCAACGACAATATCATGCAATTGAGGCCGACCGATTTACCTGAACCGGTGGTCCCTGCGACCAAAAGATGGGGCATTGGGGCAAGATCGGCAATGACAGGGTCACCCGAAATGTTCTTGCCCAAGATTATTGGTAATGCGCCCTTCTGCTCGGCAAAAGCATCAGACCCCACCATTTCCTGAAAAACCACAGCCTCGCGGTGCGCATTGGGTAATTCAATGCCCATAACCGTCCGTCCCGGAATTGTTGAAACACGCGCCGATAAGGCTGACATGTTGCGCGCAATATCTTCGGCCAATTGAATGACCCGACTCGACTTAATACCAGCCGCGGGTTCAAGTTCGTACATTGTAACCACTGGTCCTGGCCGCACCGCCACAATCTGCCCTTTGACGTGGAAATCATCGAGAACCGATTCAAGCAGCCGCGCATTTGCTTCAAGCGCAGCTTTATCAAGTTTAGGCGCGGAGATGGCCGGTGGCGGATCGAGCAACTCAAGCGATGGTAAAACAAAGCTGCCGAAAAAGTCGCCTTGTCGTGCGCCCGTCGCAAATGCCGCTTTTTTTGGTACCAGCGTGCGATCTTCGATAACGGGGGGCTTGCGTTGATCGGGCTCCACCGACTTGCGCGGTGGTTTAGGCTCGACAATCTGTGGCGGGGCCAAATCATCGCCCATCAAGGCGTGGGCGTCCCCCATAACGCTCCCGAATTTCGGCATGGCGAGCGTTGGAATGCGCAACAGCGGCCGTTCAAGCTGAAGCGAGCGAATAACGAGCAAAGCACCGCCGGCCAACGTGCCGAGAATGATGAAAATGCGCAATAAGGTCCCGAATACGCCCTTGATTTGGCCAACAAGCGCACTGGTTCCATTGTCTAACAACAGCGCAATTGTTCCACCCCATCCGGCGGGCAGTCCGATGTCGCTGTTATGTTGCCAATAGGCCATGCCAAACCCGATCAGCAGCATTCCGATAAGGCATAAGACCAATTGCCGCCTCCACTGAGGCTGCGGCACATCCCGCCACAGACGTCGGGCAAAAACCAACAGCAGCGGAAAAAGAAAAATCGCTGGCACACCAAAGACAAACAACATTGCATCGGACACATACGCGCCGCTCTGACCCATCCAGTTATGCTGCACGTCCGCTGCTGCGCTGTTAAACGCGGCGTCTGCAGCCGAATAACTGAGTACCGCCAAACCATAAAACAGCGCAAACAGCCCTAAAGCAGCGGCGCCGAGCAACGCGCCGCTGCGTATCAGTGACGCGCGCATCATTTGACGCCAATTGGCCATGTTCGATTTCGAGGTAAATTTAGAAACGCGCGAGGCCATGTTGGTATTGCCAGTATGTAGGAGGTCGCAAAGGACCGAATACCACCCTTTTCGCCTTCGTCGGACTTCCCGTCAAGTATTACAGGGCAAAAGGGGCACGCATGCACGAAAGCTACAGTCAAAATCCCCCTTTGAATCCGGCGCTTCCTTGCGGCATAGGTAGGACATGGAAAACAAGGCAGACGTAATCATCATCGGCGGTGGCCTTATTGGCCTGACGCAGGCTCTGGCACTCGCTGCGCAGGGCATCACCAGCCATGTCATTGACCGCGCGGATCAAGCGAACATGCTTGACGCTGCTTATGACGGACGCACTTTTGCGATATCGAGCTCAAGCTACAAATTATTCGAAGCAATCGGGCTTAGCGATGCCTTGACGGGAAGAGGCTGCCCGATTGAGAAAATCTGGGTCAGCGATAGGCTAAAACCGGGATCGCTCGATTTCGCGCCAGCCGAGGATGACGGATTTTTGGGCCAAATGTTCGAAAGTCGCTATTTGCGCGGCGTATTGTACCGGGCTGCGCAGGAACATGCCGCAATCCAGTTGCACATGCCCGCCAATATCATCAGCAAATCTCGCGATTCAGGCGCGGCAACCGTGACCCTTGAAAGCGGTCGGGTGCTAACGGCAGACCTGATGATCGTTGCCGAAGGCCGAAAGAGCGAAACGCGTGAAGAGGCCGGCATTCAGATCGCGCATTGGCAATATGCGCATCATGCGATTGTCGGCGCGATTTATCATGAGTTGCCGCATAACAATATCGCATATGAAATCTTTTACCCTACGGGGCCGTTTGCAGTTTTGCCCATGCTGGATGCAGAGGATGGTCGCCACCGGTCAGCGCTTGTCTGGTCAGTCAAATCGGAGGACGCTGCAGGCTATTTGAAGCTATCCCCGCGTGGGTACACGGCCGAGCTTGAGAAGGGCATGGGCGGATTGTTAGGCAAAGTCGAATTGTCCGCGCCGTTGTCGTCCTACAAATTGGGTTTCCACCATGCCGCGTCGATTGCCGCAGAACGGATGGTGCTGCTTGGCGACAGTGCGCACGGCATTCACCCAATTGCAGGTCAGGGGCTCAATCTGGGCCTTCGGGACGTAGCGGCGCTAACTGAGGTCTTGGTCGACGGCATGCGTTTGGGCCTTGGTTTCGGCGATGCGCAGTTGCTTGATCGCTATGGCCGGTGGCGCAGTATCGATACATTGCTGATCGCGGTTTCGACAGACGGGCTGAATCGGTTGTTCTCGATTCCCGGAAAAACGGCATCGGCGGTGCGGCGTTTTGGAATGGCTATGGTGCAGCGCGCCGCGCCGGCGAAGGCGTTTTTCATGGCCGAGGCGCGGGGGGAAAGCGGTGCGCTGCCCAAATTGCTTCAAGGGGTGTCGCTCTAAAGTGTGATTACCCCTGCGTGACCGGTACAAGGTGAATTTCAACGCGACGGTTTGCCGAACGGCCGGCGGGGTCAAGATTGCTCGCCTTTGGCTGGCTTTCACCATAACCACGCGTTGCAAGGCGCGCTGACTGAACGCCGCGTATCGACAGATAATCGGCAACTGCCGAGGCCCGGCCTTCCGACAATATCTGGTTATAGGCATCTGACCCTGTGGAATCGGTGTGGCCCATCACATCGACATAGGTTTTTTCATATTGAGTCAGCGTCGATGCGACTTGGTCAAGCGTGTTGCGGAAACCAGCATCAATATTCGCGCTGTCGACGCCGAAGGTCACTTCCGATGGCATATCGAGTACAAGATTATCGCCTTCACGAGTGACGTTAACACCTGTGCCGGCCGTTTGCAGACGCAGTTTCTTTTCCTGCTCATCCATATAATATCCGGCGGCCGCACCCGCCAAGGCACCAATACCAGCGCCGACGATCTTTTCTGTACGATCGCGCTTCCCGCCGATTAAGTCGCCAAGAAGATAACCGCCCAGTACTCCGCCTATGCCACCAATTGCTGCTTTAGAAATCGTGCGCTTTCCGGTCGTAGGATCAGTGACGCAAGCCGACAATGGAAGCATTGCTGCAAAAAGTGCCAGCGTAATCATTTGGTTCTTTTTCATTATCTTCCCTTTCAACATGAGCATCGTTTAAACGACACCTGCGATGAACCTGTGATTATGATTTCAATCGGTTGCATCCTTTCCCCATAACGCGATGCTATGCATTTTGTTGCCAAATGCCCCCTTTTGGTTCTATGGCGCTCGCGTCCTTATGGAGCCTCTTCTTCCTTTCCCGTGGCTTGATGCCGCCATCATCCTAGCGCTTATCGCCTTGAATGGCGTGTTTGCGATGTCGGAGCTTGCTATTGTGTCCGCTCGCACAGCGAAGCTTAAAGCGATGGCAGAAGACGGCAAACACGGTGCGGCAGCAGCACTGAGGCTTGGGCGCGACCCCGGTAAATTCTTGTCCACAGTGCAAATCGGCATAACGCTCATTGGTATTATTGCAGGTGCATATTCGGGATCGACATTGGGCGGCCCGGTTGCTGATCGCATCTCCTTATGGGGCATCGGCCGTGAATGGTCCGAAACGCTGGGCTTTGGCATCGTTATCGGCATCACGACCTATGCGTCATTGGTCGTCGGAGAGCTGGTGCCAAAGCAATTTGCGCTGATTGCACCCGAAAGAATCGCCGTTTTCATAGCGGGCCCCATGGAGCTGCTGGCCCGCATTACTGCGCCAATCGTGTGGACACTCGATAAATCAAGCGCCACCATTTTTCGCGCGCTTGGGCTGCGCCGGGATAGCCGCGACGCATTGAGTGCCGAAGAATTGCGGATGGTCTTTGCCGAAGCCACCCATGCCGGCATCATTGAAGAACATGAGCATAAGGTTATTGCAGGCGTGGTCCGGCTTGCCGACCGACCAGTGCGCGAAGTCATGACACCACGTACCGATGTCGACCGCATATCTGCCGACGCATCCGAAGGCACCGTGCGCGATTCGCTTTTGAATTCGCTCCATACCCGCTTGCCTGTAACGGGCGACGATGGCGACGATATCATTGGCGTCGTGCAATCACGCGACATCGTTGCGGCCCAGATCCGCGGTGAGGTGCTCGACATTCGCAAGTTGATGCGCCGCGCCGAAATCATCCCCGATCAGCTGGATGCTATGGACGCGCTAGAGATATTGCGTTCGTCCGATGTGCCGATGCTGTTGGTGCATGACGAGTATGGCCATTTCGAGGGCATTGTTACCCCAAACGATCTATTGGCCGCAATTGCAGGTGAATTTGCGTCGGATCAGGCACAAGGCAGTGCGCCTAACATCATCACGCTAGATGACGGTTCGATGCTTGTGTCTGGCGCAATGTCAGCCGACGCCATGGCAGAAGCATTGTCAATCGACCTCCCCGATGATCGTGATTACGCCACTGCTGCGGGTCACGTCCTACACATATTGCGGCACCTACCTAAAGAAGGCGAAGCGTTCACTGATCAAGGCTGGCATTTCGAGGTTGTCGACATGGATGGACGCAAAATCGACAAGCTGCGTGTCCGACTTGCAGAAAAGGCAACCAAAGCAGACCCAGTTGAGGGCTTGTGATTGCTTAACTGCTTGGTTAGGGCATTTGGCTGATACGGAATTGCACGACTTTAGAGTCCACAGGATATTGATATGGCCGATTTCTTCCTTCCAAAGAACAGCAAAGTCCAAAAGGGCAGTGCGCATGCTGCCAAAACCGGCGGCAAGACCAAGACATTCAAGGTCTATCGCTACGATCCTGATAGCGGCGAAAACCCGCGTTACGACACGTTTGAGGTCGATACCGAAAATTGCGGACCAATGGTCCTCGACGCGTTGATCAAGATGAAGGGCGAGCAGGATGCGTCGCTTACCTTCCGTCGTTCATGCCGCGAAGGTATCTGTGGTTCTTGCTCTATGAATATTGACGGCAAGAATGGCCTTGCCTGCACCACTGCAATTGAAGACTGCAAAAGCGAAGTCACGCTTACCCCCTTGCCGCATATGGAAGTCATCAAGGACCTCGTCCCCGACTTCACGCATTTCTATGCGCAATATGCCTCTATCAAGCCTTGGCTGCAGACTGTAACACCTGAACCATCTGGCAAGGAACGGCTTCAGTCGCCAGAGGATCGCGCTAAGCTTGACGGCTTGTATGAGTGCATATTGTGCGCTTGCTGCTCGACCAGTTGCCCATCTTATTGGTGGAACAGCGACAAATTTTTGGGTCCCGCTATTTTGCTTCAAGCCTATCGCTGGTTAGCGGACAGCCGTGACGAGATGGCCGGCGAGCGTTTGGACGAGTTGGAAGATCCATTCCGCCTTTACCGCTGCCATACGATCATGAACTGCGCCAACGCATGTCCCAAGGGTTTGAACCCAGCCAAGGCCATTGCGGAAACCAAAAAGATGGTTGCCGAACGGCACCTGTAGGCGCGTAGATTACATCAAAGGCCTTTGATTGTTTAGGATTGCCGTTGGATAAACCCGCCTTTGACAGCAGCCCTGACCCAGATAATCCTGGGTGGCTGAAATGGCAGATGACAGATGCTAGCCGTTACAACGGTACAGTAGTTGGCACAATGCTGGTGCGGCGAGAAGGTGACAATGATGTCCGGTTACGGATGTTTCCGGAGCATCGGCACACTAACCTTCAAAACTTTGTGCACGGCGGCGTCACGCTTGGCTTCATCGATGTGGCGATGTTTGCAGCTTCGCGAATGTTTGGACTGATCGAGGCTGGTACCGCTGTAACCTTGGACCTGTCGGTACAGTTCATGGGAGCTGGCGTCATTGGAACACCGCTTGAAGCAGAGGTTGAACTTCTGAAAGAAACAGGCAGGCTGCTTTTTCTCCGCGGCGGCGTAACGCAAAACGAAGACCGGATTGCCGCATTTTCCGGCACTATCCGCAAACCGACGAAAAGATGAAGCCACTAATGCTTAGCGTCACTGGCCGATATGACGCACTGGTCGCGGCTGGCGAGCTAAGGTCCGATACAGACCAGGCAACCGCTGTGGCAGCACTAGCCAAAGTGCAAACCGAGCTTGAGGCAGCTCCACCGCGCGGAAGCACTATTTGGCGATTCTTGGGACGTAAACCCGACCCTGCGCGCGGACTATATCTTTGGGGCGGCGTTGGACGCGGTAAATCTATGCTGATGGACCTGTTTTTCGACAGCGTTCAGATGAAGCGCAAACGCCGTGCGCATTTCCATGAGTTTATGCTTGAGACCCATGCCCGGCTCAAAGCCGAGCGTGTGAAGGAAGAGGGCGACCCAATCCCACCGATCGTCGCCGCGTTGGCAGACGAAGCGCATGTGTTGTGCTTTGACGAAATGGTGGTGAATAATATGGCGGACGCGGCAATTATGTCGCGACTTTTTGCTGGCCTTATCGCCGCGGGGGTTACGGTTGTCACAACATCGAACCGTCATCCAGATGACCTGTACAAAGATGGCCTCAACCGACAATTGTTTCTGCCCTTCATTGCTTTAGTCAAAGACCGGCTCGATATCGTCACGCTTGATGGGCCAACGGATTACAGGCGGGACCGTTTGGGTAGCGCGAAAATCTGGCTTGTACCCAATGGCCCGGAGGCAACGGCAGCGCTTTCCGAGACATTTTTCCGCATGACCGATTATCCGCCCGAGGATCGCGCGCATGTACCGGCGTTGGAAATGGACTTGGGTGGCGGACGCATGTTGCATGTGCCCAAAGCGCTCAAAGGCGTCGCAGTGTTCTCATTCAAGCGGTTGTGCGTGGAAGCACGCGGGGCTGCGGATTACCTCGCCATTGCGCGGCGATTTCACACCGTCATCATAGTTGGAATCCCAGTTTTGGGTCCGCATAATCGTAATGAAGCGGCGCGGTTTGTGACGTTAATTGATGCGCTATATGAGTATCGCGTAAAGTTTCTCGCGAGCGCGGACGCCGTACCGGACCACCTCTATCCGCAAGGCGACGGGCGGTTTGAATTTGATCGCACCGTATCCCGCCTGATGGAAATGCAGTCGGAGGATTATCTGGCGGAAGGGCATGGCCCGCGTTAGCATGGCGCACAAGGGAGAGATATGATGGGACAGAAGACGTTATTATTGGCTGGCTTATTGGGACTGACCACTACTGCCAACGCGCAAGCGTCAAGTGCGCAGCAGGCAGCCGAGCGTGACCTGTTTGCAAAGATTGTCGAAATTCCGACGGTAGAAGGGCAGCCTGCGGAATTCAAAAAGCTGATCAGGCTATTGACATCAGAATTCCGTAAAGCCGGAATCACAAATGTCATTGTCAAAGATCATGATAATACCCAGACATTGATCGCGCGCTGGCCTGCAGCCAAACCGTCGGGCAAAAGGCCCATATTGCTGATGGCGCATATGGATGTCGTTGCGGCCAAGGCAAGCGATTGGAAATATCCGCCGTTCCAGTTCCGCGAAGAAGGCGGCTATTATCTTGGTCGTGGTTCAAATGATAATAAAGCTGCGCTGACGGGCATTGTCCTTGCCCTGCAATATTTGCACGCGGAAAAGTTTGCGCCAACGCGCGATATCATAATCCTGTTTACCGGGGACGAAGAAACCGTCGGCAATGGAGCCCGGCTGGCGGCGGTTGAATGGCGCGACCTGATTGACGCCGAATATGCGTTGAATGGTGATGCAGGTGGCGGGTCAGTGTTTCCCGATGGGCGCGTTGAAGGTTTCGGCATTCAGATTGCGGAGAAAACCTATGCTGATTTCCGACTGACGGCGGTCAATCGCGGCGGACACAGCAGCACGCCGCGTCCTGATAATGCTATCTACGCGCTCGCCAGCGCCTTGACGGCGATTGAACGGCACCGTTTCCCCGCCATGATCAACGACGCCACGCGTGCCAGTTACGAGATGCTCGCAAAGGGTGACAGCGGCCAATATGGTGAGCTAGTACGTCGATTTCTTGCCGACCCTCAGGACCGCGAAACCGCAGACCTCTTGGAAGCTATGGACCCCGGCAGTACGCGCACCCGATGCGTTGCAACGATGCTATCGGGCGGGCATGCACCGAATGCCCTACCGCAAAAGGCCGAAGCCAATGTAAACTGCCGCATTTTTCCCAGTGTGAAGATTGAAGACGTCCGGCAGCAATTGCAGGCGCTGTCGGGACCAGATGTCACTGTTACTGCGGTGGAAGGATCGCAAACCCCCGAAACCGCACCGTCGCCCATGCGCGACGACATAACGCAGGCCTATCGGGATGCGGTTGCCACACGCTTCCCCAATGCGCCCGTTCTGCCGTTTCAGTCCGCTGGCGCAACCGATGGCGCATTCTTACGCGCCGCCGGTATTCCCGTTTATGGCTTTGGCGGCCTATGGGGCATAGTCGGCCAGCGGGAAGGTGCACATGGTTTAGATGAACGCGTCTGGGCCGAAGGATTTCACGGTCAAGTGCCCATCTGGATGGAGATGCTGCGGCGGGTCGCTGGCACCTGACAGCCAAACCTCCACCCCCTATCGCTATTGCGAACTGTTATCGGAAAAAGCGTTAACTTGGTGCCTTTATTGGGTTGTTATTGGGCGGGAATCGGCGTAACGCCGCCGTAATTCCGCTCAAAGCCCTTAGGGAAGGACAGTTTTTGCATGGCTCGTAAGAAAATTGCACTCATCGGTGCCGGTAATATCGGCGGCACTCTCGCCCATCTCGCAGCATTAAAGCGCCTTGGCGACATCGTCCTTTTCGACGTTGTCGAAGGCGTCCCCCAAGGTAAGGCGCTTGACCTGTCGCAATGCGGCCCGGTTGAAGGTTTTGATTCAAAGATTACCGGCACCAATGATTATGCCGACATCGCAGGGGCGGATGTCATCATCGTAACCGCTGGCGTTGCACGCAAGCCCGGCATGAGTCGCGATGACTTGCTTGGCATCAATCTAAAGGTCATGAAGGCCGTTGGTGAAGGCATCGCCGCCAATGCGCCAAATGCATTTGTCATCTGCATCACCAACCCGCTTGATGCGATGGTATGGGCATTGCGCGAGTTTTCCGGCCTTCCGCACAATATGGTCGTTGGCATGGCCGGCGTACTTGACTCGTCGCGCTTTAGCCATTTCTTGGCTGATGAATTCCAAGTTTCGGTCAAAGACGTTACCAGCTTCGTGCTAGGCGGCCATGGCGACACGATGGTTCCGGTCATTCAATATTCGACCGTTTCAGGCATTCCAGTACCAGACCTGATCGCGATGGGCATGTCGACGCAGGATCGCATTGACGCAATCGTCCAACGCACCCGCAGCGGCGGCGGCGAAATCGTAGCCTTGCTAAAAACTGGTTCCGCTTATTACGCGCCGGCGACCAGCGGTATCGCGATGGCCGAAGCCTATCTTTACGATCAAAAACGGGTTCTTCCTGCAGCGGTGCATTTGACCGGCCAATATGGCGTCGACAATCTTTATGTCGGCGTGCCCGTGATGATCGGTGCTGACGGCGTTGAGAAAATTGTCGAGATCGCACTTGATGATGAAGCCAAATCCAACCTGTCCGTCAGCGTGGATGCCGTTAAAGAATTGCTGGTCGCGTGCAAGGCCATCGACCCGTCGCTTACCTAAGCGCACCCCAAGATTTCAGGAGACGTTTGTGAGCATCCTCGTCAATAAACATACTAAGATCATCACGCAGGGCATGACTGGCGCAACTGGGACTTTTCATACCGAACAGGCGCTGGCTTATGGCTCGCAAATGGTGGGCGGTGTTACCCCGGGTAAGGGTGGAGCGACGCATATCGGTTTGCCAATGTTTGACACTGTGCTTGAGGCCAAGCAAGTGACCGGCGCAGATGCGTCGGTCGTATATGTGCCACCCCCCTTTGCTGCGGACTCGATTCTTGAAGCCATCGATGCTGAAATTCCGCTGATCGTCTGCATCACCGAAGGCATTCCGGTGCTTGACATGGTGAAGGTAAAGCGTGCGCTTTCAGGTTCGAAATCGCGCCTGATTGGTCCAAACTGCCCCGGCGTTTTGACGCCAAACGAATGCAAAATCGGCATCATGCCAGGCAGCATTTTCTCGGCGGGATCGGTGGGCGTTGTCTCGCGCTCAGGTACATTGACTTACGAAGCCGTGTTCCAGACAACAGCCGAAGGCCTTGGCCAGACCACTGCGGTCGGCATTGGCGGCGACCCCGTCAACGGCACCAACTTCATTGATTGCCTTGAGCTGTTCCTCGCCGATGATGCCACCAAGTCGATCATCATGATCGGCGAGATTGGCGGCAGCGCGGAAGAAGAAGCGGCGCAGTTCCTGATCGACGAAGCCAAAAAGGGCCGCAAAAAGCCAATGGCCGGTTTTATTGCTGGTCGCACCGCACCTCCAGGCCGCCGTATGGGCCATGCAGGTGCAATCGTGTCGGGTGGCAAAGGCGACGCCGAAAGCAAGATTGCAGCCATGGAGGCCGCGGGTATCCGTGTGTCGCCATCGCCTTCCTTGCTCGGCAAGACATTGGTCGAGGTTTTAAAGGGGTAATTTATAATCTTCCCCGCGCGGGGAGGTGCAATCGGTGCGTAAGCGCCGGATGGCCCCCTCCTCGCTGACGAGGCGGATTTGGAGAAGCAGGATGGGCGTAGAAATTCAGGATTTCGAAGCGGAGCGGGGACCAAGCTGGGCGCGCTCAAACTGGCCATTATCGTCAACGGACGATCTGACGGCATCGCTTGACCCCACGCAAATGGCGGTTGAAGTGAAGGCAGCGGCCAAAGCCGCTGGCAAGCCTTTGGCTGAAGCGGACGCGGTTGCAGCGGCAAGCGATTCGATCCGCGCGATGATGTTGGTGCGCACGTATCGCGTGCGCGGACACCTCGCTGCTAATCTTGATCCGCTTGGCCTGTCGAAGCAGGAAATACCCGCCGACCTTACGCCTGAATATCATGGCTTTTCGGGAGCAGACCTAGACAAACGCGTCTATGTTGGCGGAACGCTTGGTCTCGAGTGGACCACCATCCGCGAGCTCGTCGGCACTCTGCGTGCCAATTATTGCGGGCCAGTTGGCCTTGAGTATATGCATATTTCCGACGTCGAAGAACGGCGGTTTTTGCAGGAGCGGATGGAGGGCAAAGATGCCGCCATTCAGTTCTCGCCAGAGGGTAAGAAAGCCATTCTCGGTAAAGTGATTGAAGCCGAGCAGTATGAAAAGTTCCTAGGCCGCAAATATGTCGGTACGAAGCGTTTTGGCCTTGATGGTGGCGAGTCCATGATCCCTGCGCTTGAAGCGGTGATCAAATATGGTGGCCAACTTGGCGTGCGTGAAATCGTCTATGGCATGCCGCACCGCGGCCGCTTGAACGTACTCGCCAATGTGATGGCAAAGCCCTATCGCATCATCTTCCACGAATTTTCTGGCGGCAGCGCTAACCCTGATGATGTTGGCGGCTCAGGCGATGTCAAATACCATCTCGGTACCAGCACGGACCGCGAGTTTGACGGTATCAATGTGCATATGAGCCTTGTTCCGAACCCATCACATCTTGAGGCAGTGAACCCTGTTGTTCTTGGTAAGGTGCGTGCCAACCAAACTGCGCGTGACGATCTTGCAAAGCATGAGCAGGTTTTGCCAGTACTGCTGCACGGGGATGCGGCGTTTGCCGGCCAAGGCATTGTATGGGAGTGCCTCGGCTTCTCGGGCATTCGTGGATACAATACGGGCGGCTGCCTGCACTTCATCGTTAACAATCAGGTTGGCTTTACCACCAGCCCGCAATATGCGCGGTCATCGCCTTATCCTTCCGATGTGGCAAAGGGCGTCCAAGCGCCAATCTTCCACGTCAATGGCGACGATCCTGAAGCGGTTACATTTGCGTGCAAGATTGCAATCGAGTTCCGTCAGACATTCCACCGCGACATCGTTATCGATATGTGGTGCTATCGCCGCTTCGGCCATAATGAAGGCGACGAACCCAGCTTTACCCAACCATTGATGTATAAGGTCATTAAGGGTCACCCGGCCGTCAGCGATTTATATGCAAAACGACTTCAGGCTGAAGGCGTAATTGATGCTGATTGGGCGAACGAACACGCGATGCGCTTTGTCCAAACGCTTGAGCAAGAATTTGCCAGCGCCGCAAATTATAAAGCCAATGCCGCCGACTGGTTCGGGGGGCGCTGGTCTGGTCTTTCTAAACCTGCGGATTCCGAAACCGCCCGGCGCAATGTGCCAACGGGTATCGCACGCAAATTGTTCGACAGCATTGGCCGAACGCTTACGACGGTGCCCGACGGTCACAATATCCATCCGACATTAAGTCGCGTATTAGATGCGAAAAAGACCATGTTGAGCACTGGTGAGAATTTCGATTGGGCAACCGGTGAAGCCCTTGCCTTCGGCTCGCTGCTTTCCGAAGGCTATGGCGTGCGTCTTTCCGGTCAGGATTCAGGGCGCGGCACATTCAGTCAACGGCACGGTGTCTGGGTCGACCAGACCACTGAAGACAAATATGTGCCCCTTGCAACGCTGCCACATGGCCGATTTGAAATTCTCGACAGTCCGTTATCGGAATTCGGCGTGCTTGGTTTCGAATATGGCTATGCCGGTGCCGAGCCTAAAACGCTTGTCCTTTGGGAGGCGCAATTTGGCGACTTCGTGAACGGCGCGCAGACCATGATTGACCAGTTCATCGCCGCCGGTGAAGCCAAATGGCTTCGCGCAAACGGCCTAGTGATGCTGCTGCCCCATGGGTTTGAAGGCCAAGGCCCGGAGCATAGCTCAGCGCGGCTTGAACGCTTCCTGCAATTGTGTGCCGAGGATAATATCCAGGTCGCAAACTGCACCACGCCGGCAAATTATTTCCACTTGCTGCGCCGGCAAATGGCCCGCCCGTTCCGCAAGCCGCTCATCGTCATGACGCCAAAGTCCCTTTTGCGGCACAAAATGGCGGTTTCAAAGGCAGAGGATTTCCAAGGCGAAAGCCACTTCATGCGGATATTGTCCGATCCCAATGCGCCAGTCGACAAGGACATCAGGCGACTGGTACTGTGTTCCGGCAAGGTTGCTTATGACCTGATGGAGGCGCGCGATGCTTCGGGCGATAAGACAACAAGTATCGTGCGGATCGAACAGCTTTACCCATTCCCAGCAGAACCATTGATTGTTCGCCTAAAGCGCATGACCAATTTGGAAGATATCGTCTGGGCGCAGGAAGAGCCGCGCAATGCCGGCAGTTGGACATTCGTCGATCCCTATCTGGAAGAATGCCTTGCCAAAGCTGGCGTTGGCCCATCGCGTGCGCGCTACGCAGGGCGCAGGGCAGCCGCGGCGACAGCAACCGGCCTTGCAAAGCGCCATCAGGCCGAACAGGCCGCATTGGTGGCCGATGCATTAGGCCACAATGTCCGCGGTGCAATTCGTCGCCAGCGGACTGGCGGAACCAAGTCAACTACCCCTCCATCCAAGTGAGGATAAAATTATGAGCACTGAAGTTAAAGTCCCCGTATTGGGCGAATCGATTACCGAGGCGACCCTTGGCCAGTGGTTAAAAAAGCCCGGCGAGGCAGTGGCCATTGATGAGCCTATTGCCAGCCTAGAAACAGACAAGGTTGCGATTGAGGTGCCCTCCCCGGTTGCTGGCATCATGGGTACATATGCCGTTGAAGAAGGCGCGACGGTCAATGTCGGCGCGGTTATTGGGTCCATAGACGCTGGAAACAGTGCGCCTGCGTCCGCGCCAGCTCCCGTTGCGGCCGCGATTGCACCAGCGATCACGACCACAGCCGCCCCAATGTCTGTTGCACAGGTAGAGAATAATGACCTGCCGCTCTCCCCTTCCGTGCGCCGCCTGGTCCTTGAACTTGGCATTGACCCAAGCAAGATTAAGGGCACGGGCAAAGATGGCCGCCTGACTAAGGAAGATGTTGTCGCTGCTGCCAAAGGTGCCCCTACTCCATCTACAGACGTCGCAGCGTTGGCTGCACCGGCCCCTGCCGCTGCGCATGCGCGCCAAGAAGAACGTGTGAAGATGACACGCCTGCGCCAGACAATTGCCAAACGGCTAAAGTCCGCTCAGGATACTGCTGCGTTGCTGACGACGTTCAACGATGTCGACATGTCAGCGGTGATGGAAGCGCGCGCTACCTACAAAGACCTGTTTGAGAAAAAGCATGGGGTCCGGTTGGGCTTCATGGGCTTCTTCACAAAAGCCGTTGCTTTGGCCGCGCGCGATTTGGCTTCTGTCAACGCGCAAATTGATGGCGATGAAATCGTCTATCATAATTATCTCGACGTCTCGGTCGCGGTCAGCGCACCAAATGGCCTTGTTGTTCCTGTCATACGCAACGCGGATTCTATGAGTTTTGCGCAAATCGAGAAAGCCATTGGTGATTTTGGCGCAAAGGCAAAGGCTGGCACATTGACTTTGGATGACATGTCCGGCGGGACGTTCACAATTTCCAATGGTGGCGTATTTGGCAGCCTGATGTCGACCCCGATCATCAACCCGCCGCAATCAGCAGTGCTTGGCCTTCACCGTATTGAAGACCGCGCCGTTGTGCGCGACGGGCAGGTTGTCGTGCGGCCGATGATGTATTTGGCGTTAAGCTATGACCATCGCCTTATCGACGGCCGCGAGGCCGTTACTTTCCTGAAGATCGTCAAAGAGGCGATTGAAGACCCGACCCGGTTGTTGATCGACCTTTAAGGAGCCTGAGCCATGGCAGAACATGATTACGACCTGATCGTTATTGGTGCAGGTCCTGGCGGCTATGTTGCCGCAATCCGTGCTGCACAACTCGGGCTTAAGACTGCTTGCGTTGAAAGCCGTGAAACCTTGGGCGGCACGTGCCTAAACGTCGGGTGTATTCCGTCCAAGGCGTTGCTGCACGCGTCCGAAATGTTTCACGAAGCGCAGTCGGGATCGCTTGCCAAGCTCGGGATTGATTTTAAGGGCGTCTCCCTCAATTTGGACCAGATGCATGCCGAAAAGGCAAAGGCCGTTGGCGAATTAACTGGGGGCATCGAGTTTCTCTTCAAAAAGAACAAGGTCGACTGGCTGAAGGGACACGCGGCCTTTACGTCACCGAACAGCATCGATGTTGCAGGCAAAAGCTACACCGCAAAGAATATCATGATCGCAACCGGTTCCTCTGTCATGCCGCTGCCAGGCGTTGAGATTGACCAGAAAGTTATCGTCGATTCAACCGGCGCATTGGCCTCGCCGCAAGTGCCAAAGCATATGGTCGTGATAGGCGGCGGAGTTATTGGCCTTGAGCTTGGCAGCGTATGGCTGCGCCTTGGCGCACAAGTCACCGTGGTTGAATATCTTGACCAGATTTTGCCCGGCATGGACGGCGAGGTCCGTAAGGAAGCAGCTAAGATTTTCAAGAAGCAAGGCTTCAACATCCGCACTGGAACAAAGGTCACTGGCGCAACGGTCAAGGGCGCAACTGCAACATTGACCGTCGAGCCCTCCGGTGGCGGTGCCAGCGAAACCATTGAGGCCGATTGCGTCCTTGTCGCCATTGGTCGCCGCGCAAACACCGATGGTCTTGCGCTGGACAAGGCAGGGCTTACGGTCAACGCGCGTGGCCAAATTGAGATCGGCCATGATTTTCAGACAAATGTTCCGGGCATCTATGCCGTGGGCGATGTTTGCCCCGGCCCAATGCTTGCGCACAAGGCTGAGGACGAAGGCATTGCGGCAGCAGAATTTGTCGCTGGCCTGAACGGCATCGTCAACCATGACGTCATTCCGGGCGTGGTCTATACCTATCCTGAAATCGCTAACGTTGGCTTGACCGAAGAAGAAGCTAAGGAAAAAGCGGCTTTGTCGGGCGGAGAGGTTAAAGTCGGTAAATTCCCAATGATGGCAAATAGCCGCGCAAAGACCAACCGCGACACAGACGGTTTTGTGAAGGTCATTGCGGATGCAAAGACCGACCGTGTTTTAGGCGTCCACATCATTGCGTCAATTGCCGGAGCCATGATTGCCGAAGCGTGCACTGCGATGGAATTTGGCGCTACGTCTGAAGATATTGCTTATACCTGCCACGCGCACCCGACGCATGCCGAGGCATTGAAGGAAGCGGCAATGGCCGTCACGGGCAAGCCGATCCACATGTGATGATGACGCAAGCTGTCCAAATCGGCCCAGCTATGCTTTCGTGGCTGGATCTGTTTGGCATCGCTGTTTTTGCGGCCTCTGGGGCCTTGGCCGCTGCGCAACGGCAACAAACGCTCGTGACATTCTCGTTCTTCGCGCTTGTCACAGGCGTTGGTGGTGGCACAGTGCGGGACCTGCTAATTGGCGCGCCCGTATTTTGGGTCCAAGACTGGCGCGTCGCAGCCACTTGCCTTATCACCGCAGGGCTCGTCTGGGTCACGCCCCGCACTGTCTGGAATGCCCGCGCTCTCGATTGGTTTGACGCCGTGGGCATCGCCATTTACGCGGTATTTGGCGCTTGGAAATCGCTTACGCTTGGCGTGCCTTTACTTCCCGCGATGGTGATGGGCGTTATCACGGCCTGTGTCGGCGGCATCATCCGTGATGTCTTGGCGGGCGAGCCATCCATCCTGCTTAAGCCCGAAATATACGTGGCCGCTGCTGCACTTGCCTCGGGCCTTTTTGGACTGTTGATGTTTTTAGGCCTGCCCGTGTTGCCTGCCGCGATTGTCAGCGCACTGGCCGGCTTTGGTTTGCGCGCTATGGCCATTTGGAAGGGTTGGGCGATCCCAGCCTATCGCGGATGATCAACGCAAACGGTTTGGGAATAGCCGCTTCAGATTGGCGATCTTCGGCTTGTCCCATTGAACGATATACGGGTGTCTTGGGTTCTTAGCCATGAAGTTTTGGTGGTAGAATTCGGCCGGATAGAAACTTAACGGTTCAATCCGCGTTACAATCGGTTTCTTCCAATAAGCCGCCTTGTCCAATTGGGTGATATAGGCCCGCGCCGCAACCCGCTGCGTTGCGTTGGTAGGAAATATCGCGGTGCGGTATTGCCTCCCATGGTCTGGGCCCTGCCGATTAAGCTGCGTTGGATCATGCGTTACGGAAAAGAATATGTGCAACAGGTCATTATAGCTGACAACCGCTGGATCATAATAGATCCGCACGGCTTCCGCATGGCCCGTGATGCCAGTGCTGACGGTGTCATAGTCGGCCGTAGCCCGCGTGCCACCTGCATAGCCAGACTCGACCCGCGCAACACCTTTTAGGCCTTCAAACACAGCCTCAACACCCCAGAAGCAACCACCCGCAAATATAGCGATCTGCTGACGCTTAGGCTCGACAATCCGCGTTGCGGGTGCTGCGATGCGGATGCCTTCAGCTGCCTGCGCGATACCGACCGGCGATGCAAAATCGGACCCACAGGCTGTTGCGAGTGCAAGAAGTAGCGGAATACTCACAGCTTGGAGTATGCGGTTACGGCGCATGGGGAACGGTGCCATGAGGTGCGTCAGCAATGGAAATAAACTGTGTGGCCTCAACTGTGACATCGCTCGCGCTGGCTGGTTGATTATGGCAAGGCCGGCAGCGCCAATCGCAAAGCCGCCCAACAGGCTGAGGAACAGATGCGATCGCAGAAAATTGAAAATGCTGTCCATGAAATTCTCGCTATGTGGCGCCTCGATTTGGGCACCGATATAGTTACGCAAATATGCTTGAAATGGCTTTAAGCAGAAGTCGGATTAAGGTGGGCTTAACCGGACTGGGCTTAGCTCAACGCCGCGCAAGCCAGCTGGATACGCGTGCACGCTTCTTTCAAGATATCCGACGAGGTGGCGTAAGAAATCCGGAAGCCCGGTGAAAGACCAAAAGCCGCACCATGCACGGCAGCTACGCGGTATTCGTCGAGGAAATAGTCGATGAGTTGCGCGTCAGTTTGAATAATTTTGCCCTGCGGCGTAGTCTTGCCCATCACGCCGGTCGCGTCAGGATACACATAGAATGCGCCTTCCGGTGTCGGGCAGCTCAACCCTGGCGCATCATTGAGCATGGCGACCACAAGATCCCTACGCGCGCGAAACGCTATGTTGCGTTCGCGCAAAAAATCCTGTGGTCCGTTGAGCGCAGCAAGCACCGCATATTGGCTGATCGAACAGGGGTTACTAGTAGATTGCGACTGCAAATCCGCCATGGCCGTTATCAACCACGCAGGACCACCTGCATAGCCAATCCGCCAGCCAGTCATGGCATAGGATTTCGACGCGCCATTCATGGTCAGCGTGCGGTCATAGAGCGCCGGACACACCTGAAGCATTGTTGCAAAGGGCTTTGGCGCGTACCAGATATGCTCATACATGTCGTCGGACAGCAGCATGACATGCGGATGCTTTAACAGCACCTCACCAAGCGCCTTGAGTTCATCCGCATCATACGCCGCGCCTGTCGGGTTGGATGGGGAATTCAAAATAAGCCAGCGGGTCTTGGGCGTGATGGCTGCGTCCAGTTGCTCGGCCGTAATTTTGTAATCCTGCGCAGCGGTTGCCATAACAATGACTGGGGTGCCGCCTGCAAATTGAACGATGTCCGGATAGCTAACCCAATATGGCGCGGGGATGATGACCTCATCACCCTTGTCGATGGTCGCAACAAGGGCGTTAAACAAGGTATGCTTACCGCCCGAGTTCACGGTGATTTGCTTAGGCGTATAATCGATATTGTTGTCACGCTTGAACTTGGCGATGATCGCTTGCTTGAGCGGCGCGATGCCGTCGACCGCGGTATACTTGGTCATCCCGTCACGGATGGCCTGAATGGCAGCGTCCTTGACAAAGTCAGGCGTGTCAAAATCAGGCTCACCGGCCGATAGGCCTATCACATCAATGCCTTGCGATTTCAGATCAATCACGCGTCCCGACATGGCAAGCGTCGCAGAAGGAGCAATCCGCCCGAGGGCAGCCGACAGATGGTCTATCATCATCATACTTTCGCGAAATTATGGAACAGAAATTGCGTGCCTGCACCTAATGGCTCGCCAAAAGTTACGCAACCCTATTGGTCCTTATTAATCCACGCAGGCTGTTCCCGACCAAAAATCCACCGGCCAGATCGCCTATCCTTAAGTCAGATTCTATCGCTTTTCCAGACCCAAGTAGTTCGCGCCGCAATATCGAAGGCAGCAACCCGGTCTCAAGCCGCGGGGTCAACAGTCTGCCATCGCGCTCCACAAACAAAGCGGTAATGCTTCCTTCGGTTAGCAGGCCGTCGGTTCCGACAAAGACCACTTCGTCGCAATCGGGCCGCGCCTTGCGGGCGTTGTCATAAAATGCGCGATCGGTAATCTTGTGCCGAAGTCGAAAGTCTCCAGCGTCGACGGGCAGCGGGACAATGCCAACGCGCCACTCGGCCACATCTTCCAACGGCCCAATTTCTAAGGCCTGCCAACCATGGCGCGACACCATCAACCGGATTTTTGACAGTTTCTCTGCATGGATAATGCCTGCATGTAGGCGATTGCGTATTGCGTGTACGTCAAATTCAAAACCAAAAGACGATGCGCTGGTCTTCATACGTTCAAGATGCTGCTCAAGCCGCAAGATACCCGCTATGGGTTCAAAACGCATCGTTTCGATCAGGTCAAAGCCGTGATGATCCAACTTGGCGAAATCCCCCTTGGCCAGACATTCGGCCCATTCATCCGCTTCGTGAGAATCGGCCACAATCCCTGACCCCAAACCTAACGACAGCGACTTTGTCACGTCACGCACGGTAAAGGTCCGAATGGCAACGTTGAATGCCGCATCACCATTAGCGTCTATGCGCCCAATTGAGCCACAATATATGCCTCGCGGGGCATCCTCTACTTCTTCGACGACTTGCATGGCGCGAATTTTGGGGGCGCCGGTGATGGAACCACAGGGAAACAAACCCCTTATGACGTCAACGGCATCCGTGCCCTCGCTCAACACGCCAGTCACTGTTGAAGTCATCTGATGAACTGTTGGGTAGCTTTCAATGTGAAAAAGCGCGGGCACCTGAACGCTGCCCGCCGCGCACACGCGTGACAGGTCATTACGCAACAGGTCTACAATCATCAAATTTTCCGCGCGCTGTTTTGGATCGGTGCGGAGACGTTGGGCAACTTCTGCGTCTTTTTGTGGATCGGCTTGCCGTTGGGCGGTGCCCTTCATCGGCTTGGTCGTGACTCTTTGGTCTTTCAGTGCGAAAAACAATTCGGGCGAAAAAGACAAATAATGCGCCTGCCCCGTCCAGATGACGCCGCCATAGCCAGCACTGGCACGCCCGCGCAACGCGGCGTATAAAGCCAACGGATCACCGGCATAACTTGCCGATAAAGGAAATGTCAGATTGGCCTGATAGATATCACCTGCGCAAATATATTCCTGCACCGCCGCGAAGGCCCGGCTATAATCAGCGCGCGATATGCCGGGACGAAGTTCGGATAGCCAGGTGCCCGCGGGATTCGGCAACAGAGACGGCACGACGTCTGCCGCTATCGTCTGGAAACCTGTAAACACGCCGAACCAAGCCTGCAATTCAGCTGCCACCGGTGACAAATTCGGCAAGAAATGCGCGCCAGCGCCATAGTTGAAAAATCCTGCGACATGCAGGCCATCTTGCTGCGCCTGACGTAACGCGACAAGCAGCGCTTCAAGCTCGTCGCCATTTTTGGCAGTCAATGTTGCAACAGGATTGGTATACAGCCGGGCAGGCGACGCACCATCGACCCGCGCGTCATCTAGTAAAACAAAAGGCCCCTCGAGAGGGATCATGTTCCGGTTATTTTTGGAGCGGGTGAGGGGAATCGAACCCCCGTATTCAGCTTGGGAAGCTGCTGCTCTACCATTGAGCTACACCCGCGCGCCTTTAGGCATTTTATCCCGCTAGATAGGATTTTTCCAATGCCCAAATTCTCAGCCTTTCAAGCGTTCAGCATGCCAAGTAAGATGCGCGCCCATGAAGGTCGAGATGAAATAATAGCTGTGGTCATATCCTGGTTGCATGCGGATGGTCGCTGGCTGACCAACGGCGGCGCACTGCTCTACAAGCAAACGCGTTTTAAGCTGTGCCTCCAAGAAATTGTCGTCGCTGCCTTGGTCAACCAAAAGGTCAGGCAGGCGCGCACCGTCTGCTATCAGGGCAACGCTGTCATAAGCGCGCCACTGCGCGCGGTCTTGTCCGATATAGCCACCCAGCGCCTTTTCACCCCAGGGACAGCTCAAAGGCGACACGATCGGCGCGAGCGCGGATGTTGAACGGAACCGCCCCGGGTTCCGCAGACTAATGGTCAACGCGCCATGTCCACCCATCGAATGCCCCATGATCGCTTGCCGCTGGATATCAGCGGGAAAATGCGCTGCGATAAGGGTGGGGAGCTCGGTTTCGATATAATCGCGCATCCGGTAATGCGTATTAAAGGGCGCCTGCGTCGCGTCGACATAAAATCCAGCGCCAAGGCCAAAGTCATACGCGCCTTCCGCGTCACCGGGAACACCCTCACCGCGCGGACTGGTGTCTGGCGCGATGAAGATTAAACCCAGCTCAGCGCAGGCGCGGCGAAATTCGCCTTTCTCGGTCACATTGGCGTGGGTGCAGGTCAGGCCCGATAGGAACCATACAATCGGAAGGGTTTCGCCCTCTGCATGCGGCGGGACGTAGACCGAAAAAGTCATGTCGGTACAGGTTGCCTTTGATGCGTGTCGATACACGCCCTGGACGCCACCGAAAGATGTGTTGGCAGATAAGGTTTCGATGGTCATGCGGGCTCCAATGTCGCGATATTGCTGATCTGCGGTGGGTGCCGCCAAAAGGTTAGTGCGCGTACAAGGTCATCCGGCGCAAGGCCAAGCGTTGCACTGTTTCGTAATGGGTGACAGTTGATAAACTTTGCCTGCAAAAATGATGCGTCGAGCACAAAACTTACGGCGTCGCTGCTATCGTTAATCGCTGCCAACGCTGTGACAGAGCCGGGCGTGATACCAAGTAAGCGCTCCATATCCTCAGCCTTACCAAAGCTGACGCGGCCACAGCCTATCGCACTTGGCAGTGCCTTCAAATCAACCCGCGCATCCGCCGGAACGGTGACGAGAAAATAATGCCCCGCTTTGTCCTTGAGGAACAGGTTCTTTGTGTGCGCGCCGGGAATATTGTCCGTGTGCAGATTGCTCTCCGCCACCGTAAAGACGGCGGGATGTTCGTATATTGCATAGCCGATGCCAAGCGCAGTCAAGTCGTCATAAAGCTGCATCTCGGCATCGGTCATGATTATTACCGTGTCAGTCGGTGACGCGGTGCAGGGCGCACAGCTTATTGCCATCGGGATCACGCAAATACGCGAGGTACATTTTCATACCATTGCCTTCGCGGATGCCGGGCGCATCTTCAATCGCTTCACCGCCATTGTCGACGCCCGCCTGATGCCATGCATTAGCGTGTTCTGGGGTCATAGCAAAACCGATCGTGCAGCCATTGCCGTGCGTTGCCGGATTGCCGTCGATTGGTGGTGTGACAAGAAACAGCGACCCATTATGCATATAGATCAAACGGCCTTTGGGATCTTGGATCCCTGGCTTTCCGCCCATGGCAGCAAAGGTTGCGTCGTAGAATTTCTTTGAACGGGCAATATCATTGCTGCCAACCATCATATGACTATACATTATCTCTTCTCCCTTAGTTTAAAACACCACCACGCTGCGGATGCTTTCACCTGCATGCATTAGATCGAACGCTTTGTTGATCTCTTCGAGACCCATGACATGCGTAATCATCGGGTCAATCTCGATTTTGCCGGTCATGTACATATCAACAATCTTTGGCACGTCGGTGCGCCCCTTGGCGCCGCCAAAAGCTGTACCGCGCCAGTTGCGGCCCGTCACAAGCTGGAACGGACGTGTCGCGATTTCCTTGCCCGCTTCGGCAACACCGATGATGATGCTGGTGCCCCAACCGCGATGGCATGCCTCAAGCGCGGTGCGCATGACCTCTGTGTTGCCCGTGGCATCAAAGGTATAATCCGCGCCGCCGTCGGTCATCTGCACAATCTTGGCGACAACATCCTCACGGCTTAACCCCTTGGAGTTGAGGAATGCCGTCATGCCGAACCTGCGGCCCCATTCTTCACGATCTGGATTGATGTCAACGCCGATAATCATACCAGCACCTGCAAGACGCGCTCCTTGAATAACGTTCAGGCCAATACCGCCCAAGCCGAACACCACAACCGTGTCGCCAACCTGCACCTTGGCCGTGTTCACAACAGCGCCAACGCCTGTGGTCACGCCGCAACCAATATAGCAGCTTGATTGAAACGGCGCATCTTCGCGAATTTTGGCAAGTGCGATTTCCGGCAAGACCGTGAAGTTCGAAAAGGTCGAACAGCCCATATAATGGAAAACCGTCTGGCCCTTATAGCTGAACCGGCTTGTGCCATCTGGCATCAAGCCCTTGCCCTGCGTCGCACGGATCGCGGTGCACAGGTTGGTCTTACCCGACAAGCAGCTTTTGCACTGCCGACATTCCGGAGTGTACAAAGGAATGACATGGTCGCCCGGGCTTACACTGGTCACGCCAGCACCGACTTCGCGCACAATCCCTGCGCCCTCATGACCCAGCACCGAAGGAAAAATGCCCTCGCTGTCAAAACCATCCAGCGTATACGCATCGGTATGGCAAATGCCCGTCGCCATGATTTCGACCAGCACTTCACCAGCCTTTGGACCTGACAAATCCAACTCGACAATTTCCAATGGCTTTTTCGCTTCAAATGCAACTGCAGCGCGGGTCTTCATGTCAGCTATCCTTAACTTTGGTGATCTGGTTGGATCTTACTTAAACACAATCGTGCGATTGCCATTGAGCATCACGCGATGTTCAAGATGGAGTTTGACTGCGCGTGCGAGCACCCGGCTTTCTGTGTCTTGGCCTTGCGCGATTAAATCCTCAACTGTGTCGCCATGATCAACCATCGACACGTCCTGCGTGATGATTGGTCCTTCGTCCAAGTCCGGCGTGACATAATGCGCGGTCGCGCCAACCATTTTGACGCCCCGCTCATAGGCCCGATGATAGGGCTTTGCACCCTTGAAGCCAGGCAAGAAGCTATGGTGAATGTTGATGACGCGGCCATCGAGCTTGCGGCAAAGCTGGTCAGACAGGACCTGCATGTAGCGCGCGAGGATAATGAGATCGACCTGCTGCTCTTCAACCATCGCAAGCAATTTTGCCTCTTGGTCCAGCTTTGTTTCTGGCGTGATCGGCAAATGGTGAAACGGAATGCCCTCATGCTCTGCCCGACGCTGCCAGCTCACATGATTGGAAACGATGCTCGTCACATCCATTGGCAACCGCGAGGTAGAGGTCCGGTACAAAAGATCGTTCAAGCAGTGCCCGCCTTGGCTTACCATGATCATTGCGCGCAGTTTCTTGCGCAGGTCGTGTATCTGCCAGTCTAACTGAAATGCAGCTGCAACAGACATGAATGCGGCGCTAAAGCTTTCGGTCGTCGTATTGGCGGTGCACGAAATGGCAACGCGCATGAAGAAGCGACCCGTGTTTTTGTCGCCATATTGCGAGCTTTCAACGATGTTACAATCCTGACTCGCGATTGAATTTGCGACAGCCGCCACGATCCCTTTGCGGTCGTCGCAGGCTATTAATAAAACAAAGTCGGCACCCATTTGCATCTTGTATCCCTATTCCCATGAAGTTTGGGGACCCCGTAGACTGCCATTTCCCCGCTCACCATTGGGTTTCGCTATATATTTGGTCTTCTAATCGCGACATGTAGATGATGTAATTGGTTCAAGAATTTATTTTACCAATCACGAAAATTTGGTCAATTGCTTGAAATAGGCTGGAGTTTCAGTCTATATGGTACTTGGGTCTCCGTTATACTCTGCCAAAGGCTTTTCCATTAACCGCGCAGCGGTACAAGCCTAGATTCCAGCATACCATGCATAGTCGCCGACATCCTCCCAATATCCGCCCTTTCCTCCGTGAAATTTTGTCAGGTCGTCCGTCGCCTCGATGCGCATAACATATTTGGCCTGCTTGTAGCCCAATTGCCGCTCTACGCGCAGCCGGATGGGCGCGCCATACTTCACGGGCAGGGTTTCACCATTCATGGCCCACGCCAATATGGTCTGCGGATGGTAGGCGTCGACCAAGTCAATGGACTCATAATATGGCAGCGCTCCGTAATCATCCGCGCAATGAAAAACGATATATTTGGCGCGGCTCGACACGCGGGCCTGTTGCAGCAACAGGCGGAGCGGCGTGCCCTGCCACTGCGCAATCGCACTCCAACCCTCCACACAGTCATGCCGCGTGATTTGCGTGCGCGCTGGCATGGCCCGCAGCGCGTCCAGTCCAAGCATCAAGGGATTGGCGACCATGCCGTCAACACGCAACCGCCAGTCCGCAAAACCATTCTGCAGATGCGCGAGATATTCCGCCGAAGTAGCGATCACCGAACCATTTGTTTTAAAAATGGGCGATATGTCCGACGGCGCAAATTCAGGCGCCAGCGCTGCGCGGCCCATTAACGACCTGTGCGTGATCTGATTAAGACTATCCACCGCACGCAGCGCCGATCGGAAGGTCGCATTCTCATTCATGGCGTCACAGCCACTCAAGATCAGCGCACCGCTGCCCAAAGTCGCGCCGCGCAACAGGTCGCGGCGGCGCATAAATTTGCGCCCATCGGTCATGGCTGTTCTCCAACTTGGCTGGGTTCAATGGTCGCCGCATGCCGCCCCGTTATCATCGACCGGACACCCTTAATTGGTCCGGAAAGTAGGACCATGAGGAGGTGAACGACAACAAAAAGTGCCATCATCGTTGCGGCAATGAAATGCAGCGAGCGGGCCGACTGCCGCCCGCCAAATAGATCAAGTAACCACGGCCAAGCCGCGTTCAGTGCAGGCGACATTGTGATACCCGTCAGGATCACGGTCGGCAGCACGACGAATATGAGCCCAATATACGCGAGTTTTTGCAGTATATTATAAGTGCCGTGCGCGTGATCGAAACGCAGCTGCGCATGATTTTTGATGTCTTTCCAAATATTAGCTACGCTCCATTCCGCACGTCGAACATGCAAGTCCTTTCGAATATGGCCGTTGACCAGCGAACCCAGCATGAAGGCCATCAGGCCAAGCGCGAAAAGCAAAGCAAAGGCAAAATGCCACCTGCGCGCAGCCGCTAGACTGTAATGGGTAGGAATGGTCGCCCAGCCGGGAAAGGCAACCCTGCGAACCTTGTCTTTTGAATCTAATGATAGTCCCAGCACGCCGGTGGTTTCGACGCGGGCGCTCCCAATTCTCACGAACCCGGTGGTGCGTGTATCGTCAATTTGCAACCAAGCATAATCTCCACGTGCGCCGAATTCGCCCCAATATAATTGCGGATGCGCGTTAAAGATCATGAGGCCACTCATCAGCAATATCGTGGCGAAAATGGCGTTCAACCAATGCCAGATACGCGTGAGGATATGGTGCCGTTTCCCCACATCCTGCGCCCCTGACTGTGTTGCATCCATAAAAGTGCTCCTATGCAAAGTCTAAGCGACCCTAGCCCATCGGGCAACCGCTACGTCACAGCTTAGCAGCGGACACATCGGGTTTATGTTTAAGGCGCTACGCGGCCCCATCAGACCAGTGGACCTATTCGTCGGGCGTTGGACTAATTGAGCTGCAACGACGCCTATATCAACGAGCCATTGGTGGTGAAAGAGCAACTGCATCAATATAACTGACTGAAAATGTTAGAATTTTTCACCCGTAAGCCGCTGGCACAACATGTCCAATTGGTCCAAACTGCCATATTCGAAAGTCACTGCGCCCGCGCCCGTCGCATTTTTTTGCGCTATACGCACCCTCAATCCCAAAAGATCGCCGAGATGCGACTCGACTGCGCGGATATCGGCATTTTCTCGCTGGCCAGCAGATACTGTCCTTTTCGCCTTCGGCGCACGTTCTTGTTGCACCAGCGCTTCGGTTGCACGAACAGACAGACCATTTTTGATGACCAGCATTGCCAACTGCACCGCATTGTCACTGCCCAATAAGGCGCGCGCGTGTCCCATGCTCAGCTTTTCTTCCGTCACCAGGTCGCGCAGCGTTGGCGGCAAGTCCAGCAAGCGCATCATGTTGGCAACATGGCTTCGCGATTTATGCACCAACTCGGCAAGTTCGGCGGCACTGTGCCCAAATAACTCCGTTAGCTTCTTATAAGCCTCAGCCTCTTCAATTGGATTTAAATCCTGCCGCTGGATATTTTCGAGAAGCGCAATTTCCAGCGTTTCGGAATCGTCAAAGCTGCGGATGATTGCAGGAATATCATGTAACTGCGCGCGCTGGGCCGCCCGCCAGCGGCGTTCACCCGCAACAATCTGGTACCCCCCTTGAAATGGCCGGACAATTATGGGCTGAATAATCCCATGCTTTGCTATGCTCGCGGCCAGCTCATCCAGCTTCTCATCGGCAAAATGGCGCCGTGGCTGATCGGGATTGGGGCGTATGTCGATCACCAACAGCGTCGCAACGCCCTGGCCACGAGAATCCATATCTGCATTTGATTTTGCCGCCATGCTGTCGCCGCGCAATGCCTCGCCCAACAAAGCATCCAGGCCCCGCCCAAGGCCCATTTTCTTCTTTAACGGTGACTTTTCAGACGGATTATCGTTGCTCACGCTGCTAACTCCCGGGCCGGTAGTCGGCCAATCAATTCTCTGGCAAGTTTCATATAGGCTTCTGATCCCGAGCAGCGGTGATCGTAGACCAACGCTGGAAGCCCATGACTAGGTGCCTCAGACAAGCGCACGTTCCGCGGAATGACGGTATCAAATACAAGATTACCTAAGCAACTGCGCACATCGTCAGCCACCTGCTCGGTCAGCTTATTACGCTTGTCGTACATGGTAAGCGCGATACCCATGATTGTAAGGGCGGGGTTGAAACGACCCTGAACGCGTTCGACTGTTTGTAATAACTGGCTCAGCCCCTCCAGCGCGAAAAACTCACACTGTAGGGGCACGAGAAGCGAATCAACCGCAACCAGCGCGTTGACGGTTATCAAGCCAAGCGACGGTGGACAGTCGATTATGCAAATGTCCCAATGTGTGTCCGATTTATCAAACGCCGCTTTAAGCCGACCAGTGCGATTCTCACAATGAACCAATTCGATTTCCGCACCCGACAGGTCAACAATGGCAGGTACAATGTCGAGGTTCGGAATAAGCGTCGGGATCGCTGCATCTTTTAACGATGCATCACCCAGCAACAGATCATAGCTGCTGTGAACCCGCTGAGCTTGCTTTAACCCCAGCCCTGTGGACGCATTGCCTTGGGGATCAAGATCCACAAGAACGCAGCGCCAATCGCTTGCGGCCAACGCCGTCGCCAGATTTATAGCTGTTGTTGTTTTGCCAACCCCACCCTTTTGGTTCGCTACAGCAATACGGATCATGGCCTTTGCCCCTGTGTTGCGGCACCTGCTTTAGTTTGGCGATGCCCCGATAATGTGCCGACCAGAATCCCCGCATCTTGGTCAGTTATGCTCTTTATAACTTGAAAATTTCCATCCCAAACTCCTTGCGCGTCTTGCCACTCGTGGTTCGCATTACGCCCCTTTGGTAAAAGCCACAAAGTTTTATTTGTCGCAAAACGTTCTGCAAGATCAAACAACTTCGGTAATGGCGCAAACGCACGGGCACTGATGACCGAATAAGGCGCGGTTTCCAAACGTTCCAACGCAACCCCTGCAACATGGACCCGGTGGGTGAGATCCAACATTTCAACCGCACGCTGCAGATAGTCAATCCGCCGTGCACGCGATTCCACAAGCGTCACGTTGTAATCAGTCAACAATGCAATAATCAGGCCCGGAAACCCAGCACCAGAGCCTAAATCGAGCCAGCGGGTGTCGGCGGGCGCATGGTCCAGAAATTGCAGCAATTGGGCACTGTCCACAATATGGCGCGACCAAATATGATCAAGCGTCGATGCAGAAATCAGATTTTGACTGCTCGCTTCCCGTTTCAAAAACGCGACAAAGGTCTTGAGCGCGTCCATTGTTTCACGTGAAACACCCAACTCGCTTTCGAGCCAAGGCACAGCTTCCTGCTCGGTCATGCCGGTTCTGCGATGCTGGATTTCGCGCGCTTGGCATGTACCAAAATGGCAGCCAGCGCCGCCGGGGTTATACCCCTAATGCGCGACGCCCCAGCTAAAGTCTGCGGCTTTGCTGTTTGCAGACGCTCAACCATTTCATTGGAAAGCCCCGCTATCAGACTGTAGTCGGTTGTCTCGGGAAGTCTAATTTCCTCATTGGCGGTGACGTCATGTATTTCGGCCTCTTGTCGCGCCAAATAGGGTGCGTATCTGCCATCCTGCTCAACTTCATTAAGCAGGTCCGAAGGCCACGCTTCGCTTTCGCGTGCAAGCAACGTTGCAACTGACAGCTGCGGAAAGCGCAACCATTCAAACAAGGACATTTTACCGGCGTCTTGTTTTACGGAAAGACCACGCTTTATGAGGACATCTGCACTTGCCTCGGAATGAAGGCGCTCAAGCAAATCTTTGCGCTGATGTTCTCGGTGTTGAAACGCCGCAGCAGTGCTAGCCACAACAGCTCCAACATTAATCGCCATGGGCGTCAGTCTCGACTGCGCATTATCGGACCGCAGGCGCAGGCGATATTCGGCCCGCGCAGTTAGCATGCGGTAGGGCTCGGTAACGCCTTGCAGCGTGAGGTCATCGATCATGACCGCTATGTAGCTATTTGTCCGGTCGATTGCTGGCATCGGTTTGCCCAGATGCTTTGAGGCGGCGCCAATACCTGCGACGAGCCCCTGTGCGGCAGCCTCCTCATACCCCGTAGTTCCGTTAATTTGCCCGGCACAATATAGGCCCTCAAAACCGCGTACGGCTAGACTGGAATCCAAACAGCGCGGATCTATATAGTCATACTCAACCGCATAACCAGGCACCACAATCTGACATTGCTCCAAGCCAGCCATTGACCGCACCATGGCCTCTTGAATGTCCGTTGGGAGTGAGGTTGAAATGCCGTTTGGATATATCAAATGGCTGTCCAGACCTTCAGGCTCAAGAAAAACCTGATGCCCTTCGCGGTCTCCAAACCGGAAAATCTTATCCTCGATCGATGGGCAGTAGCGCGGGCCCCTGCCCTCAATGTCGCCACCAAAAAGTGGGGAACGGTCAAGCCCAGACCGAATGATGTCATGCGTCTGACTGTTGGTGCGCGACATGGCACAGAATAATTGCGGCACAGTGCGACGGCTGCGCATTGGGGACATAGTCCATTCTTC
The DNA here is from genome assembly GCA_937881525.1 of uncultured Sphingomonadales bacterium. Classification (GTDB taxonomy): domain Bacteria; phylum Pseudomonadota; class Alphaproteobacteria; order Sphingomonadales; family Sphingomonadaceae; genus Sphingorhabdus_B. The sequence continues at coordinate 46,083 of CALGEE010000409.1, forward strand.
GCCGTCGGAGGGCTGCATTTCCAGCTGCGCCCAGTCAATGGTCCGGCCATCCAAGCGCGGTGGCGTCCCAGTCTTTAAGCGGGATATCGGTAAATCCGCTTGCCTCAGCTGCTGCGAAAGCAACATCGCTGAATTTTCGCCGACACGGCCACCATCGAGCCGTTCTTCCCCACGGAATAACTTGCCGCCGAGAAATGTCCCAGTGGCCAGGACTACCGCAGGCGACTTTATGATCGAGCCATCACCCAGAACCAAACCCGCAACGCGCGTCGGTGCGACCGGAAGAAAATGTAAGGCCGCGGCTTCACCTTCAATAATGCGGACATTGGGGAGGTGATTAAGTTGGCTCTGGATCGACGCCTTAAATAATTTGCGATCTGCCTGAATACGGGGGCCCTGTACCGCTGCACCCTTGGATGCGTTGAGCATTCGGTAATGCACCGCAGAATCATCAGCTGCACGGCCGATCAGACCGTCAAAGGCATCTACTTCGCGCACCAAATGGCCTTTTCCAAGACCTCCAATAGCTGGATTGCAGGACATGGCGCCTATCATAAGCTTGTCAAAGCTGACCAAGGCGACACGCAAACCCATCCGGCCGGCAACCGCTGCGGCCTCCACCCCCGCATGGCCGCCACCAACAACGACGATGTCAAAATCAGTCTTCATGTGTTGCGCATAGCCGAACTGATCGCTGGGGTCAAAAAGGAGAAATTATTGTTTCACGTGAAACACTATTTTCCAACGCAGAATTTCCCAAAGATTGTGTCTAATAGATCTTCAGTGTGGGCACGCCCGGTCAGCGCGTCTAAAGCTAAACGCGCTTGGCGCAGATGTTCTGCGATAATCAGCCAGTCTTCCGTCTCACGGCATGCGCTTAAAGCATCGGCCGTCCTCCCAAGGAATGATCTTTGTCGCGCGTTGACGGCGAACTGATCCGTAGGTGGCAATAGTGTTTTTGCAGTCCGAGCCACAGTATCGAGCAATTTGGACATGCCCGCGCCAGACACCGCAGACACCGCAATCGCGTCCCCAGATTTGCTGACATGCCCGTTCCAGTCGCTTTTTGTTGCGACCTCAATCAAATTCGGGTGGATGGGGCCAGAGCCCTGCGTTCCAAGCCACAATATTATATCCGCTTGTTGCATGGCTGCGTGGCTACGGTCGATGCCGATTTTCTCAATCACGTCTTCGCTGTCATCTCGCAATCCCGCTGTGTCGGTGAATATCAATACGACACCCTGCATACTGACCGGCACCTCAATCATGTCCCGCGTGGTGCCCGCTATATCGGATACAATAGCGGCATCCCGCCCGACAAGCGCGTTTAACAATGTGGACTTGCCGCTGTTAGGCGGCCCAGCCAGAACGACCCGCAATCCATCCTTCAACTTTTCCGCAGGCGGCGCAGCCAATAATCGCGCAATTTCGGCCGATAAATTAGTACAACTATCTGTAATTGTGTAGTTATTTTGAGAATCGACACCGTCTTCGTCTGAGAAATCCAGCTCTGCTTCGGTAAGTGCAGAAAGGCGCAAAACTTCCTGACGCCATTGCTCGATTGCGGCGCTAAACGCGCCGCCAAACATAAGGTTGGCGGCGCGGCGTTGCCATTCGGTCTCTGCAGACAAGAGATCCGCTAGTCCCTCTGCTTCGTTGAGGTCCATTCTGCCATTGGCAAAGGATCTTCGCGTGAATTCACCTGCCTCTGCGCGCCTCACTCCCTGAAAGGCCTGAATAGCTTCCTCGACGGCACGGATAACGGCGCGACCACCGTGCAGGTGCAGCTCAGCCAGATCCTCTCCCGTTGCACTATTGGGTCCTGGGAAGATTAATATCAGCGCTTGATCCAGATGCTCCTTTGTTTCAGGCGAACGCAGTACGCACAAAGAAGCTCTGCGTGATGGCGGCAGGGGCCCTACAAGTCCGCGCACCACGTCAAAGGCCGCTGGCCCGCTGATCCGGATTATTCCAATCGCCGCAGGAGGGGCGCCGCTGGACAACGCAAAAATTGTGTCGGGAGAATGCATCAAAAACCGCTATTTTTTATCTTTGCTATTCAAGCCCGACATCGCCGCTTTGGCGCCCGTCTCGATTAACTGCTGAAACAGTTGAAGCCCCATTTGTCCCATGGGCGCGATTTGTTTGCCAAGTTCCTGTAATTGATCAATGCCGCCGGCGCCATTCATCAGGTTGGTAACCTTCTCGACATAGGCTTCATTGGCCTTTGTAACATCAGGCAGACCGAGCAACGCCCGCGCCTCTTCGGGCGAACAATCGATTTCAATGTGCATCTTCATGAGCCACGCACTCCTATTTGCTGAAGGAGGGACTATAAGGGCTAAGTCGAATCGCGCAATTGCGGAGAATGTCCGCCAAGGAGCTGAATATGGGTGAAATGGTGAATGTGGATGCGATGGGCGAGGATGCCCTGTTCCCGGCCTATTTGGCGGCGCCAGCTGGAACTGCGGGGGCTGCAATCATTGTGATACCCGAGATCTTCGGGGTAAATGCCGGTATTCGGCAGAAAGTCGATCATTTGGCAGCGTCGGGATATCTTGCGGTTGCGCCTGATATCTTCTGGCGTTTTGCGCCGGGCGTTGAACTGAACCCCGATGTTGAGGCGGAACTTCAAGAGGCGTTTGGCTATTTTGGCCAATATGATGCCGATGATGGCGTTCGCGATATTGAGGCGATAATCCATGCGATCCGCACGGGGATTGGAAAACAAGCGCCTGTCGAAAAGGTGGGTTGTGTTGGGTACTGTCTGGGTGGACGTCTGGCCTATATGGCGGCAGCGCGGACGGATATAAGTGCGTCAGTTGGCTATTATGGCGTCATGATTGACCAGATGCTGCATGAAAGCCACGCCATTGCTAACCCGTTGATGCTGCATATTCCGACCGCGGACCATTTTGTTGGTCCAGAAGCACAGGCCGCAATACATTCTGGCCTTGGCCATAATGCCAAGGTGACGCTGCATGACTATGTTGGCCTTGACCATGGCTTTGCTGCTGAGATAGGTGCGCGGCGCGATGCGGTTGGAGCTGCACTTGCAGATAGCCGCACCGCCGCGTTTTTCGCAGAGCATTTGGGATAAGCTTTTGGGCTTCCCCTGTTCATGGGGAAGCCAATTTAGCCGCCTATCATCGCAATCACATAACGGCCAACCCCCAAGTCGGGGTCAGTCCAGCCTTCATAGATCATCTTGCCGGCAACATAGACGATAACCGCCATGCCGAACCATGCGATCCATTTATAGCGTTCAATATATTGCGCGATAACATTTGCGGCGATGCCCATAAGAGCAACGGCAAAGATCAGACCAACAATCATAATGCCGGGATGGTCCTTGGCTGCGCCTGCCACCGCAAGAACATTGTCGAGGCTCATCGACACATCGGCAACCGCCACGGCCCATGCGGCAGCGGCGAAACTTTTGGCCGCTGGAATACCGCTATTTTCGTCACCCAATATTTCAGGTGAGCCAGGGGATTCTGTTGCTTCGCTGCGTTTCAAGTCGCGGTACATCTTCCACGCCACCCAAATCAAAAGCAGTCCGCCAACAAATATCAAACCGATGACGCCCATCAATATGTTAACCATTAACGCAAATACGACACGCAAAACGAGCGCGGCAATAACGCCGATGAGGATAACTTTTTTACGTTGTTCCGGAGGCAACCCAGCCGCCAACGCGCCAACGACAATGGCATTATCACCCGCCAGCACCAAATCGAGCAGGATGACAGAAGCCAAAGCCGTCCAGGCGCTACTGCTATTTAAGTTGGAGAAATCA